>NZ_LGDO01000506.1:0-37235 GCF_001279805.1 Streptomyces sp. XY431 | reverse complement strand
AACGCCGACAGGAGCCCGACCTCGCCGCCGCCGTCACCACCAGCGCCTTCACCGAGCCCGCCACCGCATTCTGCGTCCAGACCGGCATCCGCACGACCGACCACCGCGCCCTCGCCCAGTGGGCCGAAGGCACCGGCGGACCCCCTGGCACTGAGACACCGCCCATCCGACGGCGTCCGTCCCGGCAGAACCCAATGGGACCTTTCAGCGACCTTCCTGGAGGAAGACCCGGAAGGCTACTTCGACACCGTGCTCAGCCCGTACCCCGGGGCAGAACCGGTTCTCGCCTGACTTGAGACAGATGCCACGGCGGCTGGTCGTTCTCCCCGCGCAGGTGGGGAGTGCCCCTATGTGGTTGGTCAAGCGGTTCGAGGCTGTTCCTCGGCTGTTCGTGGCCGGTACAGGAGGCGAGGTGGGCGGCGGTCGGGAACGCACTCGCGTCGCCGACGTCGATCAGGGCCCGTGCGGGCCCGTGTTCAGCGGGCGGACCAGATCGGGCAGTCGGCCGTGTGGCGGGTCAGCATCACCACGGTCCCGCCGTCCGTGATCTGCCGGTCGCGCGAGACCGTGCAGCACGTCACCGGTACCGAAGGCATCGCCCGGGCGGTTGCGGGAGCCTCGTCCCGCTCCGGCACCGCGGTACGCGGCCACGCGGGCTCCACGACCGGCGGCCCGGGCCGGCGAAGGGAAGTCCGGCGGCCGACCTGCCCGACGGGCACTCCGAGAGCTCGGGCACGGGCGTGAAGACGGCGGCGGTCACGGCGTTCGGACATGGTCCTACCCTGCACCCTCCCACCCCCTCCGCACCAGCGGCCGGGCGGACGCCTTCGGATCGCCCCACCAACAAGGGGCACCCGAACCGGTCCACCCGCCCGCGCTCCCGCCCACCACCTGGCACCGCAACCGCCCCAGCCGTACCCAACCCCGATACAGCTGGGCCTCCCCTCCGGAACCCCGGTCCGCACCGTCGGGCAGGGATGACGCCATGAGCCGCTACTCCCTTACTCCTCAACAGCTTCGCCAGGTAACCGGGCCCGGCCGGGAGCTATAAAAAAACGAGAGCTATAAAAAAAGATGACAAAGCCGCCCTGCGGAGCACTCTCCGAGCCACCGGTTACGGCCTCCGCCCCACAGACGGAGGCCGTGTCGACGGACACGCCGGAGTGGCTCCGCCCGGAGGTCCGGGGGAGACCGGGGCTGCTTGCAGGGGATCCTGTCGTGCTGCGCGCGGGGATCCAGCTCGGACCGGCCTGCTGCGTGATCGCCTGTCGATGCATCCGAGCCGGGTTGGCTCGCTACTGGCCCGGGAAGGTGGCGCGGGTGGTCTGGAGGGTGCGGAGGAGGCGGACGGCGGGGGTGTCGACGGAGCGGCGGGTGTTGGCGAGGACGATGACGCCGACCTGGCGCTCGGGGTCGAAGGCGATGAAGGAGCGGTAGCCGCCCGTGCCGCCGTTGTGCCAGATCTGGAGGTGGCCGCCCTGGCGGGCGTGGAGGCGGTGGCCGAGCCAGCCGAGGTGCATCCAGGCGACCGGGTTGACCCGGTGCCGGACCTCCCGGGTGAGGGCGATCGCGGGGCCGAGCGGTGCGTCCCCGGCGTCGCCGGCCAGCTGGGCCTGGAGGAGGACCGCCAGGTCGGCCGCGGTGGAGCGGAGGCCGCCCGCGCCGGCGAGGTCGGCGAGGTGCCAGGCCGGGACCGGCCGTCCGCCGGGGGTGTGTCCGGGGGCGAGGCGGGCCGTCCGCTCCGGGTCGGGCTCCAGGACGGTGTCCTTCAGCCCGAGCGGTTCGCAGACCTCCCGCCGGACGAGTTCCCCGTAGCCGACGCCGGCCCGGTGGGCGAGGGCGAGGCCGAGGAGCCCGGCGCCGAGGTTGGAGTAGCGGAAGCTGCGGCCGGGGGTGGCCCGGAGCCTGGTCCGGCCGAGGCCGGTCAGCAGGGACTCGGTGGTGCAGTGCGCGTACGGGTCGGGCTTGTTGGGGCTGAGGAGGGAGGACAGCAGCATGCCGGCGGGCAGCCTCGGCAGGCCGGAGGTGTGGGTGGCGAGGTGCCGCAGGGCGAGCGGTTCCGGGCCCTTGGCCGGGACGGTGGCGCCGGCCGGGAGTGCGTCGGCGAGGACCTCGGCGAGCGGGTCGTCGAGGGTGACGGTGCCCGCCAGGGTCAGCCGGGCGAGCGCGAGCGAGGTGAAGACCTTGGTCACCGAACCGATCTCGAAGAGGGTGTCGGGGCCGGGGGGACCGCCGGCGGCCCCGGGGCCGGTGCGTCCGGCGCCGCGGATCTCCACCGTGCCGCGGGCGAGGCCGGCGACCACCGCGCCGACCTGTTGGCCGGCGAGGCGGTCGGCGGTCTGCTGGACGAGGCTGCCAAGATCGTTCATGAGTACGAGCCTAGGAGGGGCGGGACGGCGGCGGCGTCCACCGCGGCGACGATTTCGGCACCCGCCGGTCGTCCCCGGGAGGTACGGCGCCGCCGTCCCGCCGGTCCGTCAGCAGCTCAGGTTGTTGCCGGGGACGGTGCCGAGCAGCTGGGTGAAGCGCTGGTAGGCGTTGATCCGGCTCTGCACCTGCGCGGGGTTGCCGCCGTTGCACTCCAGCGAGCCGTTGATGCTGCGGATCGTCTCGCCGAAGCCCGCACCGTTGACCATGGCGTTGTGGGGGGTCATGGTGCCGGGCCCGTTCTGGGTGTTCCAGTACCAGAGCGCGGTCTTCCAGGCCACGGCCGGGTCGGTCTGCACCAGGTTGGGGTTGCGCAGCAGGTCGATGCCGAGGGCGTCGCCGGCGGCCTTGTAGTTGAAGTTCCAGCTCAGCTGGATCGGCCCGCGCCCGTAGTAGGCGGCCTGGCCGGCCGGGCAGCCGTAGGGCTGGGAAGTGTCGCAGTAGTGCGGGTAGTTGGCGGTGTTCTGCTCCACCACGTAGACCAGCGCGCCGGTTTCGTGGTTGACGTTGGCGAGGAAGGCCGCGGCCTCCTGCTTGCGGACGGTGTCGGTGCCGGTGGCGGCGAACGCGGGGTACGCGGAGAGGGCGTCGATCAGGCCCTGGTAGGTGTAGAAGGGGTTCCGGTTCGGGAACATCTGGTTGAACTGCGCCTGGCTGACCGGGAATCCGCCCGGGTTCACGGTGCCCGTGGGGGTGGGCGTACCGGTCGGGTCCGGGCCGGTGCCGCAGCCGCCCTGGTCGGACCAGACGCCCGAACCGCCGGTGCTCGGCGGCTCGTTCTGGGTCCACCACTTGGCGAGCCAGTTGTGGCCGTTGTACGAGACGGCGGCCCCGCCGGTGTAGACGGCGGAGGAGTTCCAGGGCGTCGCGCAGACGGCGGCGCTGGCGTTGGCGGCGGGCAGCAGCAGGATCACCGCGAGCGCCGTGAGGACGGCGGACAGCAGTGCGAGCAGGCGTTTCGTGGACACTTGATCACCCCTTGTGCGGTGGGGGCCGCACGGTCGTGGAGGACGGGACGTCGGGGCAGGGGAGCCGGGCCCCGCGGTGGGGGGCACGTCGTGGGGGACGGGCCGACCGGGGTGCGGGCCGGGTGCGGGGCTGTTCCAGACTCAAGCGGAGTGGTCTATACCTGTCAAGGGGGTCGGGGCGAATCGCCCGGAAAGGGGTGGCGGCGGAAGGGGCGCCCCTCGCGCCGCCGGACGGCCCGTCCTGGCCCGGCCGCCGGGTCTGGGAGGATGTCCGGGTGGATCAGACCCCCGACGCCGCCGCCCGGTCGGGCCCCGGCGCACCGATCAGGTCGGGCATCCCGGAGCACGGCCGGGTGCCCAAGTACTACGCCGTCAAGGGCCGGCTGGAGGCGCTGCTCGACGAGCTCGGCGAGGGGGGCGTGCTGCCGACCGAGCGCGAGCTCGCCGCCCGCTTCGAGGTGGCCCGGGAGACCCTCCGCCAGGCCCTGCGCGAGCTGCTGATCCAGGGCCGGGTCCGGCGCCGGGGCCGCAGCACGGTGGTGGCCGGCCCCAAGCTGGAGCAGCCGCTCTCGCTGGCCAGCTACACCGAGGGCGTGCGGCGCCAGGGCCGGGTGCCGGGCCGCACCCTGATCGGGCTCGAACGGCTGGGCGCCGACCCCCAGTTGGCCGGGCAGTTGGGGATCGGCCCCGGCGATCCGGTCTGGCACCTGGAGCGGGTGCTGCTCGCGGACGGTGAGCGGGTGGGTCTGGAGAGCACCTATCTGGCGGTCGGGCGGGTGCCGGGGCTGGAGGAGGAGTTCGACCCCGGGTCCTCGCTGTACGCGTACCTCGGCGAGAAGGTGGGCATCTCCTTCGGCGCCGCCGACGAGCGGATCGAGACCGTGCTGGCGACCCCGCGCGAGGCGCTGCTGATCGGCACCCCGCCCGCGCTCCCGATGCTGCTGCTGCACCGCCTGACCAGGGATTCCGCCGACCGGCCGGTGGAGCGGGTCCGCTCGCTCTACCGGGGCGACCGCTTCAGTTTCACCACCCGGCTCGAGGCGGACTGATCTCCTCCGACTCCCTCGATGGGCCGCCCATGATCACGAGAAGATAACGGGTCTGGACCGAATTCGGGCGTTGTTCACACCCGGGTCGGAAACCCGGCGACCCCCGGCCATCCGCTGCTCCGACCGTAGTCACCGCCCCGTTCCGCGCCATGACGACGCATCAGGAGGACGACGTGACCCCCCGGATCCCCGCCGCGCAGCAGACCCACGCCCCCCCGCAGACCCACGCCGCCCGGCCCGCCCCCGCCGCCCCGGGCCTGTCCCGCCGGGGCCTGCTCCTCGGCACCGCCGCGGCCCTCGCCGCCGGCCCGCCGGCCGCCACCGCCGCCCACGCCGCCACCGCCGCCCGCGCGGCCACCGCCCCCGCGACTGCTGCCGCGGCCGCCGCCCGCACCCCCAAGGTCCTGGTCATCGGCCTGGACGGCACCATGCTCACCCGCATCAAGGACTCCGGCGCCCCGAACCTCGCCGCCCTGATGGCCGGCGGCCTCACCGCCGCGAGCAGCCTCTACACCAACCCGATGGCGGGCACCTCCTCCGGCCCCGGCTGGTCCACCATCGCCACCGGCGTCTGGCCGGACAAGCACAACGTCCGCGACAACAACTTCACCGCCCCCGCCTTCGCCGCCTACCCGGACTTCCTGACCCGGGCCGAGACGGCGAACCCGGCGCTCGCCACCTACGTGGTGGCGTCCTGGGCGCCGATCGCCGACACCGTCTACTCCGGCCGGGTCGACACCCGGGCCGCCACCCCGTCCGCCGAGTACGACACCGGCACCACCGCCCGCGCCGTCGCCCGGCTGCGCGACGGCAACCCCGACGCGGTCTTCGTCCAGCTCGACAACGTCGACCACGCCGGCCACAGCAGCGGCTCCGCCAGCCAGGCCTACCTGGACGCGATCCGGGGCGTGGACGCCCAGGTCGGCCAGATCCTCACCGCCGTCCGGGGCCGGGCCGGCTACGCCCAGGAGGACTGGCTGGTGATGATCACCGCCGACCACGGCCACACCCCCACCGGTGGCCACGGCGGCTCCACCTGGGAGGAGCGGCAGACCTTCGTGATCGCCAACGGCTCGGCGTTCCCGGCCGGTTCGGTCCGCCACGACGTGCGGATGGTCGACATCGCGCCCACCGCCCTGGCCCACCTCGGCATCGCGGCCGACCCCGCCTGGGGCCTCGACGGCACCCCGATCCCGGCCCTGGTCCCGGACGACTTCGACGCGCTGCGCCCGCAGCTCACCGGCCGGGTCGACGAGACCGGCATCGCCGCCGGCGTCCTCGGCTTCACCCGCACCGCGCCGGCCGGCTGGTCCGTCGACAACTCGGCGATGGGCACCGGCGGCGTCACCGAGTGGCGCGGCTGGTCGTTCACCACCGACGAGTTCTGGACCAAGACCCAGCGCGACCAGAACCGCGAGCTCAACGTCCGCTCCCGCAACGTCTTCGCCGTCGCCGACTCCGACGAGTGGGCCGACAGGACCTTCCAGGGGAACTACGACTCCACCCTGGTCAGCCCCGAGTACCCGGTGGCGGGCCGGAGCAGCGTCCCGGTCACCTTCACCACCTTCTACCGGCCGGACGGCGTCCAGACCGCCCGGGTGCTCGCGGTCTGGGACGGCGGCACGCCCGTCGAGGTGAAGAGCTGCACCGCCGACACCAACGGCCGCCAGCGGCTGGACCTGGCCGTCCCGGCGGGCGCGAGCCGGCTGCGGCTGCGCTTCCGGTACACCGGCAGCAACAACTGGTACTGGGTGCTCGACAACGTCCGGGTCGGCTGAGCCGGTCGGGCCGGACCGCCTCCCGGGCCCGGGCGGCGGTCGGGCTCAGGGGGCGAGCGCGGCGCGCAGCCGCTCGGCGACCAGCGCCGCGTCCGCCTCGTCCGGGTACGCCCGGCGCGGCCAGAAGAAGCCGCGCAGCCCGTCCTTCGGGTTGCGCGGCACCACATGGACGTGCAGGTGCGGCACCGACTGGCTGATCCGGTTGTTCGCCGCGACGAAGCTCCCCGCCGCCCCCAGCCCGAGCTCCACCGCCGCCGCCACCCGCTGCACCCGCAGGAAGAACGGGCCCACCGCCGCCGGCGGCAGGTCCGCCAGGGTGGGGTGGTGGTCGCGGGGGACCACCAGCACATGGCCGGGGAAGAGCGGCCGGCGGTCCAGGAAGGCCACCGCCACCCCGTCGTCCAGCACCCGGTGCGCGGGCTCCGTACCGGCGACCACCGCGCAGAACACGCAGTCCATCCGTCCATTCAACCGGCCCCGGGCCGCCCCGGCACGCGCTCCCGCCCGGCTCACCCGTCCGGACCCCGAGCGGGTGCGGGCCGGCGGCGGCCGGGCGCACCGTGCAGGTGGGGCGCGCGGCGCGTCCCGTCGACGAGGAGGTGGCCCGGATGGCGGGCAAGTTCGAGGTGTACGAGGACGCCGGCGGCAAGTACCGGTTCCGGCTCAAGGCGGGCAACGGCGAGATCGTCGCCACCGGCCAGGGCTACGCGAGCAAGGACGCCGCCCACAAGGGCGTGGAGGCCGTCCAACGGGCGGCGAGCGGCGCGAGCGTGGTGGACGTCGCCAAGTCCGGGGCCGCGGCCTGACCCCGGCGGTCCGTGCGGGGCCGGCCCGGGGCGGCACGAGCACCCCGGCCGGCCCCGCACCGCCGTTCTGCTCCAGTGGCCGGGCAGGCCCCCGCCGCTACTCGTAGCGGTAGAGCAGTGCCTCCCGCTCGTTCTGCTCGATCGCCTCGACGGTCAGCTCGGGGTCCGCCAGGTGCGAGAGCGTGACCTCGGCCGAACTCGGCTGGGCGTCCTTGGCGAGCCAGTTCTCCGGCTTCCACGCCGAGGCGCGCAGGAACGCCTTCGGGCAGTGCGCGAAGACCTCCTCGACGGCGACCACGATCGCGCTGCGCGGCGGCTTGCCGACCGCCGTCAGCTGCTCCAGCAGCCGGGGGTCGGTGGAGACGCAGGCTCGTCCGTTGACCCGCAGGGTGGTGTCCCGGCCCGGCACGACGAACAGCAGCCCGATCCGGCCGGTCCCGACGATGTTGTGGAGGGTGTCCAGCCGCTTGTTGCCGGTCGCGTCCGGGATCGCCAGGGTGAACTCGTCGAGCACCGACACGAGTCCGGCCGGGCCGCCGCGCGGGGACACGTCGCAGCGTCCCTCGGCGTCCACGCTGGCCAGGAGGACCAGCGAGGAGCAGGCGATCAGCTGCCGGGCGACCTCGTGGATGCGGTCCACCTGCTTGCGGCTGGCGTGGTCACTGGGCTGCTCGTAGATCTCCCGCAGCCCGGCCGCGTCACGGACGGAGGTGGCGGCGAGCGCCTCGAACAGGCCGGAGGGCCGATCCGGCCCGGGGGTTGACGGAACAACGGACTCCGGTGTGCTGGTCATACCGATCAAGGTAGCCGAGCCTGTGCGGGGGCGGCCGTTCGCCGTCGGGAAATCCCGCCCGAACCCCTCGCCACCAGCGTTTTCCCGTCGATAATGGGGCCAGGACGCTTTCGGGGCAGGTGGTCGCCGTGATCATCAGAATCTGGGCCGGGCAGGTCATGACCGGGCACATCGAGGAGTTCTGCGAGGTGCTGACCAGCAAGGTGCTCCCACAACTCGGCCGCACCGACGGCTGCCTCGGCGGGGAGCTGTTGCGCTCCGTCACCGAGGGCGGGCACCGGGTGCTCGTGGTCAGCCGCTGGCGCGACGAGGCGGCGCTGCTCGGCTACGCGGGGCCGATGTGGCGGATCCGGCCGGTCTGGTCGGAGGGCGAACTGCGCTACCTGGCCCACCCGCCGGAGGTCACCCACTTCACGCCGGTCCCCGCGCCCTGATCCGCCGCGGCCCGGACGATCCGGACGCCGCCGGTCGTGCTCAGACGATCAGCGGAACGGGGTGCACCTCGTCCGCCGGATGCCCGGCGCGCTCGTGGATCCGCTGCACGGCCTCCTTCGACGGAGCCTCGGACAGGCAGTAGACGTGGCCGGACTCCGGATCGGCCCAGGCCTGCTCGAAGGTCACGCCCTCGTCGGCCTGGATCGCCAGGTCCGCCTGGTGCGCCATCCGGAACTGCTCCTCGGTGATGCCGGCCATCCCGTGGTGGACGTCCATGAACTTGGCCATAGCTCCCGCACCTCCCGCGGTCGCCCGCGACGGCGCGTGCCGCCGCCCCGGTACCACCAGCCTGCGCCCGACGCACCCCGGGCCGCCACCGGACGCGCCTTGGGTCGCCACCGGACGCGCCCCGGGCAGGCAGCACAGCCCCGGCCGACGGCCCCGCGCCGTCCATTCCCCGGCGCCGAGTGAAAGAGACCACAGTGGACACCTCTCCCTGGCTCCGCGCGGATCATGGCAGAATGACGGCAGAAGTAGCAGTGACGTTCAGCGCACTCCGGGGTCGGTGAAAATCCGAACCGGCGGTTACAGTCCGCGACCCGTCCGCAGCCAGCGGCCGGTTGACCAGGTGAAATTCCTGGACCGACGGTTAAAGTCCGGATGGGAGGCGTGCGCGGCGGACGAGTGAGCAGGGCCCGTGGTCCCCCGGTGGACTGCGGGAGGCGGTGTGCGGCGACGGACGGGGTTCCCCCTCGTTCCGGCGCCCGGTTCGGCGGCAGCCCGGCGACGGGTCCCGTTGCCGTCCGGCGGTCCGCGTACCCCCGTGCCCACACCTGTCCGTGTCCTTCTCCCGTGCCACACCCCGGAGTCCGCGCCCCAAGCGCGAGGAGAACCCGGGTGTTCACCGGCATCATCGAAGAGCTCGGCGAGGTCGTGTCGATCGAGGAGATCGGCGACTCCTCGCGAATCCGTCTGCGCGGCCCGGTGGTCTGCGAGGGCGCGCGGCACGGCGACTCCATCGCGGTCAACGGCGTCTGCCTGACCGTCGTCGACACTCCCGAGGAACTCGCGGCCGGCACCGGCGAGTTCAGCGCCGATGTGATGGCCGAGACGCTCCACCGTTCCAGCCTGGGCGAGTTGAAGCCCGGCGGACGGGTCAACCTGGAGCGCGCCATGGCGCTCGGCGCCCGGCTCGGCGGACATCTGGTGCAGGGTCATGTCGACGCCACCGGGCGGCTGTTGAGCCGCGAGCCGGGGGAGCGCGACGCGGCCGGCGAACTCCGCTGGGAGGTGCTGCGGTTCTCGCTGCCCGACTCCGTCTCGCGCTACCTGGTCGAGAAGGGCTCGATCACCGTCGACGGCGTCAGCCTCACCGTGGTCGAGGCCGCCCGCGACAGCTTCACCGTCAGCCTCATCCCGGCCACCCTCGCGCTGACCACCCTCGGCACCAGGGCCGTCGGCGAGAGCGTCAACCTGGAGGTCGACGTCCTCGCCAAGTACGTCGAGCGGCTGCTGGAGGCCCGCACCCTCCCGTCCCTGCCCGCAACGGACGGCACTCCGGGGGAGGAACGGTGAACTGGCTCAACGGCACCGTCCACCTGCTCGGCCAGGACGTCTACCGCTCCGACATCATCGGCAACCTGCTCGGCCTCACCGCGCTCGCCCTCGGCTGGCAGCGGTCCCGGCTGACCTGGCCGGTCCAGCTGCTCTCCGGCCTGGTCCTGATCGGCGCCTACTGGAGCGCCCACCTCAGCGGCGGCGTCGGCAAGCAGATCGTGGTGATCACGGCCGCCGTGTGGGGCTGGACCAGGTGGCAGCGCGGCGCGCGGGGCGAGGGCGACGTCGCCGTGCGCTTCGCCACCGGCCGCGAGCGCGCCGTGCTGATCGGCGGCACCGCGCTCGGCACCCTGGCGGTCGGCTCGCTCTTCACCGCCGTCCCGCAACTGTCCTGGGACGCCTGGCCGGACGCCTACATCTTCGTCGGCACCCTGGCCGCGATGGTCGCCCAGGCCCGCGGCTGGGTCGAGTTCTGGTTCGCCTGGATCGCCGTCGACCTGGTCGGCGTGCCGCTCGCCTTCGACAACGGCCTGGTCTTCTCCGGCTTCACCTACTCCGTGTACTTCGTCCTGGTCCTGCTCGGCCTGCGCGCCTGGTGGCTCCGCGGCCGCACCGCACACCCCGTGACCGACCCCGTCCTCCAGGGAGCCTCCGCATGACCGAGAACCCCACCACGCGTCCGGCCGAGCACCCCACCACGAGTCCGGCCGGGGACCCCGCCGGCGAGTTCGTCCTCGACCCGGTCGAGCGGGCCGTCGCCGACATCGCGCTCGGCCGCGCCGTGATCGTCGTCGACGACGAGGACCGCGAGAACGAGGGCGACATCGTCTTCGCCGCCTCCGCCGCCACCCCCGAGCTGATGGCCTTCACCGTCCGCTACAGCTCCGGCGTGATCTGCGCCCCGATGACCGGCGCCGAGCTGGACCGGCTCAAGCTCCCGCCGATGACCCAGGTCAACGAGGACCGCAAGGGCACTGCCTACGCCGTCTCGGTGGATGCCAGGGACGGTGTCGACACCGGCATCTCGGCCGCCGACCGGGCCCGCACCGTGCGCCTGCTCGCCTCGCCCGGCACCGGCCCCGGCGACCTCGCCCGGCCGGGGCACGTCTTCCCGCTGCGCGCCGTCGAGGGCGGCGTGCTGGTCCGCCCCGGCCACACCGAGGCCGCGGTCGACCTGGCCCGGCTGGCCGGCCTGCCGCCGGCCGGCGCGATCGCCGAGGTCGTCAACGACGACGGCACCATGGCCCGGCTGCCCGAACTGGTGGCCTTCGCCCGCGAGCACAACCTGGCGATCATCTCGATCGAGGACCTCATCGCCTACCGCCGCCGCACCGAGCTGCACGTCGACCGGGCCGCCGTCACCGCCCTGCCGACCGCGTACGGCGAGTTCACCGCCGTCGGCTACCGGGGCACCCTCGACGGCGTCGAGCACATCGCGCTGGTCGCCGGCGGACTGGCCGAGGACGGCCGGCTCCCCGACGGCGAGGACGTCCTGGTCCGGGTCCACTCCGAGTGCCTGACCGGCGACGTGCTCGGCTCGCTGCGCTGCGACTGCGGCCCCCAGCTCCAGGCCTCGCTGCGGCGGGTCGCCGAGGCCGGCCGGGGCGTGGTGCTCTACCTGCGCGGCCACGAGGGCCGGGGCATCGGCCTGGCGCACAAGCTGCGCGCCTACGAGCTCCAGGAGCGCGGCCGGGACACCGTCGACGCCAACCTCGACCTGGGCCTGCCCGCGGACGCCCGGGACTACAGCATCGGCGCCCAGATGCTCGGCGACCTCGGCGTCCGCTCGCTGACGCTGCTGACCAACAACCCGGACAAGCTCACCGCGCTCACCGAGCACGGGCTCAAGGTCAAGGGCCGCGAGCCGGTGGAGATCCCGGCCGGTGCGCACAACGCGCGCTACCTGCGGACCAAGCGCGACCGGATGGGCCACGACCTGCCCGGCCTCGACGGCTGACCCGGCCGCACCGACACCCCTCCCGCACCGACACCCCCTCCCGTACTGATCCGCACCGCAACCCGAACCACCGAAAGGCACCGCACATGAGCGGCCACGGAGCCCCCGAGCTGACCATCGACAACGCCGCCGACCTCAAGGTCGCCGTGATCGCCGCCCAGTGGCACGAGAAGGTGATGAACGGCCTGCTCGACGGCGCCCACCGCGCCCTCAAGGAGCTGGGCGTCGCCGAGCCGACCGTCCTGCGCGTCCCCGGCACCTTCGAGCTGCCGGTGGCCGCCAAGCGCCTCGCCGACCGCGGCTACGACGCCGTGATCGCCCTCGGCGTGGTCGTCCGCGGCGGCACCCCGCACTTCGACTACGTCTGCCAGGCCGCCACCGCGGGCCTCACCCAGGTCTCCGTGGACACCGGCGTCCCGGTCGGCTTCGGCGTGCTGACCTGCGACAACGAGCAGCAGGCGGTGGACCGCGCGGGTCTGCCCGGCTCCAGCGAGGACAAGGGCCACGAGGCGGTCACCGCGGCCGTCGCGACCGCCCTCGCCCTGCGCGCCCTCTGAGCCGACGGGCCGGAGCACACTCCCGGACCGTGGACGTCCACCGGACTGTCCACGGTCCGGAACCGTTTACCGCCGGTCCGCCCGCACACCGTATGGTGAGTCCCATCATGGCTTCGAAGACATTCGAGGAGCTCTTCACCGAGCTCCAGCAGAAGGCCGCCACCGGCGACCCCTCGTCCTCCCGCACCGCGCAGCTCGTCCAGCAGGGCGTCCATGCGATCGGCAAGAAGGTCGTCGAGGAGGCCGCCGAGGTCTGGATGGCCGCCGAGTTCCAGTCCGACGAGCAGACCGCCGAGGAGATCTCGCAACTCCTCTACCACCTTCAGGTGATGATGGTCGCCCGCGGGCTGACGCTCGACGACGTCTACAAGTACCTCTAGACCACCGGACCTCCAGTCCGCCGGACCGCTGGACCTCCGGTCCGCCCCGGCCGCCCGGAAACCCCACCCACACCGAACAGGTAAGGAACTGACCTCCATGCTGCGCATCGCCGTGCCCAACAAGGGTTCGCTCTCGGGTCCCGCGGCGGAGATGCTCCATGAGGCCGGCTACCGGCAGCGCAAGGACTCCAAGGAACTGGTGCTGGTCGACCCGGGCAACCAGGTCGAGTTCTTCTTCCTGCGCCCGCGCGACATCGCCGTCTACGTCGGCTCCGGCCGCCTGGACGTCGGGATCACCGGCCGCGACCTGCTGCTGGACTCGCACTCCAACGCCGAGGAGGTGCTCGCGCTCGGCTTCGCCGGCTCGACCTTCCGCTTCGCCCGCCCGGTCGGCGCGGCGGTCGAGGACGTCGCGGACCTCGAGGGCCTGCGGATCGCCACCTCCTACACCGGCCTGGTCGAGCAGCACCTCGCCGACCGCGGTGTGAAGGCCACCGTCACCAAGCTGGACGGCGCGGTGGAGACCGCGGTGCAGCTGGGCGTCGCCGATGTGATCGCCGACGTGGTGGAGACCGGCACCAGCCTGCGCAACGCCGGCCTGGAGGTGTTCGGCGAGCCGATCCTGATCTCCGACTCCGTGGTGATCCGCCCCAAGGGCGCCGGCGAGGACCCCGGCGTCGACCAGTTCCTGCGCCGGCTGCAGGGCGTGCTGGTGGCCCGCCGCTACGTGCTGATGGACTACGACATCCGCGCCGAGCAGGTCGGCGCCGCCGTCGCCCTGACCCCGGGCCTGGAGTCGCCGACCGTCTCCCCGCTGCACACCGAGGGCTGGGTGGCCGTCCGCTCCATGGTGCTCCGCAAGGAGGCCCAGCAGATCATGGACGATCTGTGGGGCATCGGCGCCCGGGCGATCCTGGTCACCAACATCCACGCCTGCCGCCTCTGAGCGGCGCCGGCATAAGCACCGGTTGAATGGGGTGGGGCCGCCGTCGGCGCCCCACCCCGTTTCCGTCGGCCGACCCCGTTCGCCGTCCGACCGCCCCACCCCTCGAACCACCCCGGAGCCCCTCGTGTCCACCCCCGCCGAGTTCCCCGTCACCTGGGCCCCGCGCCGCACCCGCGCCGTGCTGCTGCCGGTCTGCGCCGTACTGGTGGTGCTGTTCGCGGTGATCGCGGTCGCCCTCCCGGCCAACTGGCAGCTCAACGACCGGATCATGATGGTGCTCAGCGGAGTGCTCTTCGCCTCCGTCGGCCTGATGCTGGCGCGACCGCGGGTCAGCGCCGACGCCGAGGGCGTGACCGTGGTCAACTTCGTCCGCCGCCGCCGGCTGGCCTGGGCGGAGATCGTCGGCGTGAACTTCCGCCAGGGCGACCCGTGGGCCACCCTCGACCTCGCCGACGGTACCTCGCTGGCCGCGGTCGGCATCCAGCCCGGCGTGGGCAGGAACCAGGCGATCGCCGACGCCCGCGCCCTGCGCGACCTGGTTGCGCGGCACGGCGCCTGACACCCGCCGACCGACACCCGCCGCCGCCCGCCTGCCCGCCGATGCCCGTCCGCCGACGGACGCCCGGCGCCCGGTGACCGGCGTCCGATGACCGGAATCCGACGCCCGGCCGTGCCCGAACGTGAATCCGACGGTCGCACGGGTATGGTCTACGCTGGCAAAAGCGGGGCAAAGGCATTGCCCTGCCCGAAATCGACCTGAGGAGTGACACTCCCCGTCCATGGACGATCCGTCCGGTAGTACCTGCGCCGCCCACCCTCCGACCGACGGACGGCAGGCGGCACTGTGATCACGGCCTGGTTGCTGCTTCTCGCGGCCCTCCTGCTCATCCTCGCCAACGGCCTCTTCGTGGCCGCCGAGTTCGCCTTCGTGACCGTGGAGCGCGGCGCCGTCGAGCGCGCCACCGCCACCGGGGACGCCAAGGCCGGCCGGGTCTCCCGGGCCCTGCGCCACCTCTCCTTCGAACTCTCCGGCGCCCAGCTGGGCATCACCGTCACCTCGCTGGTCGTCGGCATGCTCGCCGAGCCCGCGCTGTCGACCCTGCTGAAGCCCCTGTTCGGTGCCGTCGGCCTCTCCGACGGCGCCTCCCGCGGCGTCGCCGTGGTCATCGGCATGCTGCTCGCCACCGTCGTCCAGATGGTGATCGGCGAACTGGTCCCGAAGAACTGGGCGATCTCCCGCCCGCTCCAGGTGGCCCGCGCGGTCGCCGCCCCGCACATGGCGTTCTCCCGGGCCTGCCGCCCGCTGATCCGGGTCCTGAACGGCTCGGCCGACCGCACCGTGCGCGCCTTCGGCATCGAGCCGCAGGAGGAGCTGGACCACGCCCGCACCCCCGCCGAGCTGGTCTCGCTCGCCCGGCACTCCGCCCGGGCCGGCGCCATAGACGAGGAGTCGGCCACCCTGTTCGTGCGGACCCTCGGCCTCGGCGACCTCACCGCCGAGTCCGTGATGACCCCCCGCGTGGACGTCTCCGCGCTCCAGCGGGACGCCAGCGCCGCCGACGTCCTCAACCTCACCCGGGCCACCGGCCTGTCCCGCTTCCCGGTGTACACCGACACCCTGGACGAGGTCACCGGCACTGTCACCCTCAAGGACGCGCTCGCCGTCCCCGCCGCCCGGCGCGGCACCGTCCGGGTCGGCGAGCTCGCCGTCCCGCCGCTGCTGGTGCCCGAGAGCCTCCCCGCCGAGCGGCTGCTCGACCAGCTGCGCCGCCTCCAGCCGATGGCCATCGTGGTCGACGAGTACGGCGGCACCGCCGGCGTGGTCACCGTCGAGGACATCGTCGAGGAGATCGTCGGCGAGGTGCAGGACGAGCACGACCCGGCCGACGGCCCCGAACTGCTGCCGCTGCCGCCGGTCGACGGGCAGCCCGTCTGGGCGGCCGACGGCCGGGCCCGGCTCGACCAGCTGGAGGTCATCGGCCTGCACGCCCCGGAGGGCCCCTACGAGACGCTGGCCGGACTGGTCACCGACCTGCTCGGCCGGCTGCCCGCCCCCGGCGACCGGGCCGAACTGCCCGGCTGGCGGTTCACCGTCGAGGCCGTGGACCGCCACCGGACCAGCCGGGTCCGGGTGGAACGCACCTCCGGGCACGACCGCCCGCACACTACCGAGGACGAGGGCCGGACCCGATGACCGCGCTCCAACTCGCCGTCGCCCTCGTGCTGCTGCTCGGCAACGCCTTCTTCGTCGGCGCCGAGTTCGCCGTGGTCTCGGTCCGGCGCAGCCAGATCGAACCGCTCGCCGAGGCCGGCAACAAGCGCGCCCGCACCGTGCTGCACGCGCTGTCCAACGTCTCCGCGATGCTGGCCGCCGCCCAACTCGGCATCACCGTCTGCTCGCTGGGCCTGGGCGCGCTCGCCGAGCCGACCATCGCCCACCTGCTGGAGGCGCCGTTCCACGCGCTCGGCGTCCCGGCCGGTCTGATGCATCCGCTCTCCTACGGGATCGCGCTGGCCGTCGTGGTCTACCTGCACATGGTCATGGGCGAGATGGTGCCCAAGAACATGGCGCTGGCCGGCCCGGAGAAGGCCGCGCTCTGGCTCGGCCCGCCGCTGGACCGGCTGGCCCGCTGGCTGGCCCCGGTGATCGCCTTCCTCAACGCCTTCGCCAACGGTGTGCTGAGGCTGTTCAAGGTCGAGGGCAAGGACGAGGTCGAGTCGGTCTTCACCACCGAGCAGCTGATCTACCTGCTCGCCGACTCCGGTGACGCCGGACTGCTGGCGAAGGACCGCCAGGAGCGGCTGGAGGACGCCCTCGAACTGGGCCGCCGCCCGCTGACCGAGGTGCTGCTCACCCCCGAGCAGCTGGTCACCGTGGACACCAAGGTGACCGCCGCCCAGGTCGAGGAGCTGGCGCTGCGCACCGGCTTCTCGCGCTTCCCGGTCACCGACGGCGACCCGGCCGGCCACGGCTACCTGGGGTACCTGCACCTCAAGGACATCCTGGAGGTCGACGACCCGTCGGTGCCCGTCCCGGCCCGGCTGTGGCGGCCGATCACCGTGCTCCGCGGCACCCTGCCGCTGGACGACGCGCTCGGCGCGATGCGCCGGGCCACCTGCCACCTCGCGGCCGTCCTAGACCAGGACGGGCGGACGCTCGGCGTGGTGATGCTGGAGGACGTGCTGGAGGAGCTGGTCGGCGAGGTGCACGACCCGGACCACCGCTCGGCCGCGTAGGCCGAGTTGGCGGCGTAGGCCACCATTGGCCGCTCGGGTCGCCCCTGCGGCCCACGCGCACCCCGGGAGGCCCCGGGAACCCCGGTTCCGCCCGGGGTTCCCGGGGCCGCTTCGCTCTCGGCGATTCCGCTCTGAGCGTGCGACGGTTCCCCTGCGGACGATCCCCGGGCAGGGTGGTCGGCATGAGACTTCTTCTGTTGGGTGGGACGGAATTCGTGGGGCGGGCCGTCGCGGAGGCGGCACTGGAGCGGGGCTGGGAGGTGACGGTCTTCCACCGGGGGACGCACGCCGCGCCGGAGGGGGCCCGGGTGCTGCACGGGGACCGGACGGCCGAGGGCGGGCTCGCGGCCCTGGCCGAGGGGGAGTGGGACGCGGTGGTGGACACCTGGTCCGCCGCCCCGTCGGTGGTGCGCGACAGCGCCCGCCTGCTGGCCGGCCGGGTCGGCCGGTACGCGTACGTCTCCAGCCGGTCGGTGTACACGTACCCGACGGCGGCCGGTG
The DNA here is from genome assembly GCF_001279805.1 of Streptomyces sp. XY431. Classification (NCBI taxonomy): domain Bacteria; kingdom Bacillati; phylum Actinomycetota; class Actinomycetes; order Kitasatosporales; family Streptomycetaceae; genus Streptomyces; species Streptomyces sp. XY431. The sequence continues at coordinate 19,844 of NZ_LGDO01000506.1, read as the reverse complement.
CGGACGAGAGCGCGCCGCTGGTCGAGGGCTCGCAGGACGACGGCGAGAGGCCCTACCCGGAGTCCAAGCGCGGTGGCGAGCTGGCGGCACTGGACGCCTTCGGAGACCGGGCGCTGCTGATCCGGGCCGGGCTGATCGTCGGACCGTACGAGAACATCGGCCGGCTGCCCTGGTGGCTCGACCGGATCGCCCGCGGCGGCCCCGTGCTCGCCCCCGGTCCGCGTGACCTCGGGGTGCAGTTCATCGACGTCCGCGACCTCGCGACCTGGACCCTGGACGCGGTCGCGGCCGGCCTCGGCGGGCCTTACGACCTGGTCGGCCCGCGTGGACACAGCACCATGGGCGAGCTGCTGGAGGCCTGTGCGAAGGCCACCGGTGCCGAGCCCGAGCTGCGCTGGACGGCACCGGAGGCGATCACCGAGGCCGGCATCGCCCCCTGGGTCCAGCTGCCGTTCTGGGTCCCGCCGGGCGAGCTGTACGACACCGTGCACGGCGCGGACGTGAGCAAGGCGCTGGCCGCCGGGCTGCACTGCCGTCCGGTGGCGGAGACGGTCGCCGACACCTGGGCGTGGCTGCAGTCGATCGGCGGCGTCGCGCCGCAGCGACCGGACCGGCCGACCGTCGGTCTGGACCCGGAGCTGGAGGCCGCGGTGCTGGCCGGCTGACGGTCCGCGCCCGCGTCCGCACCTGCGCCCACGCCTGCGCCCGCGCCCGTGCCCGAGGAGGGGCCGGGCGGGGCCGGGTCCGGACGGACCCGGCCTCAGCCCCGGCCGTCGATCATCTCGCCGTACGCCTGCACCAGGTCCGGCAGCCGCAGCGTGGCGAGGTCCTCCCGGCCGGGCGGCTCGCGCAGCAGGGTGAGCCGCAGGTCCCGGTAGGCGCAGGACTTCTCGTACAGGGTGCGGATGAAGCGGCCGTTGCCGAGCTCGTCGATCCAGCCCTCGCGGACCACATGGGTGCAGATCGAGGCCAACTCCTCGGCCGCGTCCTCGTCCCAGCCGTCGCCGTCCTGCCCGGCGAGCGCCGCGCCGATCGCGGTCAGCTCGCCGGGGCGGTAGCTGGGGAAGTCGACCCGGGTGGTGAAGCGGGAGTTGAGCCCGGGGTTGGTGGCCAGCAGCCGGTTCATGCCCTCGGGGTAGCCGGCCAGGATCACCACCAGCCGGTCCCGGTTGTCCTCGGCCCGCTTGAGCAGGACCTGCAGCGCCTCGTCGCCGTAGGCGTCGCCCTTGCTGTAACCGGAGTTGGAGAGGCTGTAGGCCTCGTCGATGAAGAGCACGCCGTCCAGCGCGGAGTCGATCAGCTCGTTCGCCTTCACCGCCGTCTGACCGAGGAACTCCCCGACCAGGTCGGCCCGTTGGGCCTCCACCAGGTGGTCCCCGGAGAGCAGGCCGAGGGCGTGGAAGACCCGGCCGAGGATCCGGGCGACGGTGGTCTTGCCGGTGCCGGACGGGCCGGAGAAGACGAAGTGGCGCTTGGGCGGCTGGACCGGCAGGCCCTGCTCGGCGCGCAGCCGGGCCATCCGCAGCTGCGCCGAGAGCGCCCGCACCTGCCGCTTGACCGGCTCCAGGCCGACCATCCGGGAGAGCTCGGCCAGCGCAGCGTCCAACTCGGCCCGGTGGTCCCCGGGTTCGGACATCGCACTGGTGCTCGCCACCTGGGCCAGGGCGGTCTCGCCGCGCGCCGCCGCGGGGGCGGCCGGGGAGGCGGCGGCGGGCTGCGGGGCGGTCGAGCCGGAGCGTCCGTTGCCGACCAGCGGGGGCGGTGCGCCCGCTCCGCCGCCAGGCCTGTTCCCGGTACCGCTACCGCTGCCGGTACCCGGCCCGGCCGAGGTCGGCACGGCCGGGTAGTCGTCCTCCGCCTCGTCGTCGGCCTCGACCGGGCCGCCCGGGCCCGGGCTCCCGAAGGGGTCCGTGCCCCCCGGCCCGCCGACCGCACCGGATCCGGACAGCTCGGATCCCGACAGCTCCGCACCCGGCGGCAACTCCGTGCCCGACGGCTCGGCGCCCGCGAAGGCCGTTGCCGGCTCCGAACCCGCCTGCTCCAACCCCGCCTGCTCCGCCCCGAGTTCCGCACCCGCGCCGAACTCCGAGCCCGCCGCGAGCGCCTCGAAGCCGGCCTGCTCCAGGACGGCCGCGTCGAGCAGCGCCGCGTCGATCGCGTCCTCCTCCGCCCCGCGCCCCGCGTCCCGGCCGCCGATCCCGGCGCCGTCCAGCAGGGCGTCCGCCAGGTCGTCCTCCGCCGAGATCGCCGCGAGCCGGGCGGCGGTGTCCATGAACGCCGGATCGGCCCGGTGCACGGCCCGGTAGAGCGGCAGCGCGGCCGCGCTGCGCCCGGCGCCCTCGTAGGCGCGGGCCAGCCAGTACCGCAGCTCCTTGCGCTGCGGCTGCTCGGAGCGGCAGCGGGCGAGCGAGGCGGCGAGCGGCGGCTGGGCCTGCGCGCACATGTCCAGCCGGACCCGGGCCATGCCGGCGAACAGCCCGGCCTCGATGCCGAGCAGCGGGTCGTCGAGCAGCCGGTCGGTGTCCCGGATCAGCTGCTCCCAGTCCTTGAGGAGGTAGGAGCGGCAGGCGTGCAGGAAACGCGCGGACGGGTCCTCGGCGGGGGCCGGGCACTGCTCCAGGGCGTGGTCCAGCTCGGTGAGGTGGCGCCCGTCCAGCCAGTGCGAGGCGTGCGCGAGGACGAGGTCCCGGGTGGTCTCCAGCACCGGTTGCACCCACCAGCCCAGCCAGTACCAGGAACTGAGCGGGCGTCCGTGCCGTCGGCGCTGCTCGCCGAACCGATTCTGGTGCCGGTGCATCGCGAGCAGCGCGCCGGAGGTGTCGCTGCGCAGCGCGTGCAGGCCGAGCCAGGCGTCGGCCATGCCGGGGTCGAGCCGGACGGCGGCGCGGAACTCCTCCTCGGCCCGGGTGTACGCCCCGGCCGTGTAGGCGTCCATGGCACGCAGCCAGGCGCGGTCGGCGAGCCGGTTCGGAGCCGGGCCGCCCGCGGTGTTGCTGTTGGAACTCTCCACTCAACGCCCCCCGCGATGTGGCTCGGGGCCCGGCCGGTGCGGCGGTGTGCGGACCCGCCGGTGGTCGTCTGCCCCCGGGGCGCATATGCGCCTGCCTGGAATCGTACCGGCGCGGCGCTGATCCGGAAGGGTGCCGCACGATGTCAAAAGCGATCGGGCGGAGGGCCGTTGAGGGGTGGCCGGCCCCGGGGCGGGGGAGTCGGACGGCACCCCCGGCTCACGGGGGAACAAGCCGGGGATGCCGGGTCCGAAGTTGCGGAATCAACAATTCCGCCAACGAGAGAGAACCTATTTCCTGACGACGTCGCAGGTCAAGGCCATTGTTGAAGGTTCACCGACGGTGCCCGGCGCGATCCGCCCGGTCACCCCGTCGACCAGGGTGCCGGCGTGCGGGCGGCTCGGGTCCGCGGCGAAATGTGCCGATTCGGCGAGTGCCCAGCCGGCCCAGAACTCCGCCAGCTCCGGACCGTCCCGCTCCTCGCCCCGCCGCCGGGCTGCCGCAGCGTCCAGCTCCATCCACACCAGCCGGGCCAGCTCCGGCCGCACCGCGCGCCGCCCGGCGCCGACCCCCTCGACCAGGACCACCGGCGCGAGCGGCACCGCGGCCGTCCCGGCGAACCGGCGCAGCGTCCAGTCGTACACCTCGTACTCCGCGTCCCGGCCCGCCGCCAGCGGCTCCAGCACCTGGCCGCGCAGCCGCCCGGTCCAGCCGAACGGCTCGGCGTGCGTCGCCAGGTCGTCCAGGTGCACCACCGGGGCGCCGCCGAGCGCGGCCGCCAGCCGGGCGGCGAAGGTCGTCTTGCCCGAGCCCGCGTGGCCGTCCACCGCGACCAGCCGCACCGGACCGCAGGACGGCGGCAGTGCCCGCAGCTCGGCGGCGAGGGCGGCCAGCGCGTCGGGGGCCGCCGGGGTCCGCACGGACCCGCCCGGGCCGGGCCGCACGACGGACCGCGAGCCGGGCCGGGAGCCGGGTCGCGCGACCGGCCGGGCGACGGGCCCCATTACCGGGGCGGCGGAAGTCTCGGAAGAAGCCACAACGTCAACCCTACGGCGGACTCCGCGCCGGTCCGGACAGGCTTCGAGCCCTCCCCGTGACGGCGGCGCCCTGATCAGGCATACTCGCATCGCCATGCCTGTGAACGGCCGTTCACCGCAATCCGGTGCCGCTCGGCCGAGGCTGCCACACCCCGCGCGGGCCCGACCACACCCCGGGGCCCGGCACACGACCGAGGAGGCGACAGCCGCTATGACCACCTCCCCCGCGAAGTCCGTGGACCGCCAGCTGCCCAGCGAGGAGGCCCGCGAGCTCCTGAACCTCACCCGGGACCTCGTCCAGCGTGAGCTGAAGCCGCGCGCCGCGGAGGACGAGGCCGTCGGCCGCTTCCCGCGCGAGGTCTTCCGCACGCTCGGCGAGGCCGGCCTGCTCTCCCTCCCGTACGACGAGAAGTACGGCGGCGGCGAGCAGCCGTACGAGGTCTACCTCCAGGTGCTGGAGGAGTTGGCGTCCGGCTGGCTGGCCGTCGGCCTGGGCGTCAGCGTGCACACCCTGTCCTGCCACGCGCTCGCCACCTTCGGCACCGACGAGCAGCGCGAGCGCTGGCTGCCCGGGATGCTCTCCGGCGAGCAGCTCGGCGCCTACTGCCTGTCCGAGCCGCAGTCCGGCTCCGACGCCGCGGCCCTGCGCACCCGGGCCGACCTGGACGGCGAGGAGTACGTCGTCGCCGGCACCAAGGCCTGGATCACCCACGGTGGCGAGGCCGACTTCTACAGCGCCCTGGTGCGCACCGGCGAGGAGGGCGCCCGGGGGATCAGCTGCCTGCTGGTGCCCGGCACCCAGCCCGGCCTGTCGGCCGCCCCGCCGGAGCACAAGATGGGTATGAAGTCCTCGCCCACCGCCCAGCTGCACTTCGACGGCGCCCGGGTCTCCCGGGACCGGCTGATCGGCAGCGAGGGCCAGGGCTTCCAGATCGCGCTCGCCGCGCTGGACTCCGGCCGGCTCGGCATCGCCGCCTGCGCGATCGGCGTCGCCCAGGCCGCGCTCGACACCGCCGTCGACTACGCGCGCAGCCGCCACCAGTTCGGCCGGCCGATCGCCGACTTCCAGGGCCTGTCCTTCATGCTCGCCGACATGGCCACCCAGATCGAGGCCGGCCGCGCGCTCTACCTGTCCGCCGCCCGCCGCCGCGACGCCGGCCAGGCGTTCTCCAAGGAGGCGGCGATGGCGAAGCTGTTCTGCACCGACGCCGCGATGCGGGTGACCACCGACGCCGTCCAGGTGCTCGGCGGCTACGGCTACACCCAGGACTTCCCGGCCGAGCGCTACATGCGCGAGGCCAAGGTGCTGCAGATCGTCGAGGGCACCAACCAGATCCAGCGCCTGGTGATCGGCCGCCACCTCACCAAGGGCTGACCGGTCGCCGAGGGCTGACCGGTCACGAACGGCCGACGGCACGCGAACGGCCCCCGGTGTCGCTCCTGGTCACGGAGCGGGGCCGGGGGCCGTTGTGCCGATCATCGGGGCCGACGCGCGATGCCCGGGCGCGCGGCCGGCGCTCAGCGCCTGGAGAATCGGCCGCGCTGCTCGGGAATGACCGGTGCGGAGCCCGAACGGACCGGGCGGTGCACCATCGCGTGCGAGAACGGCTGGGTGCGCCAGTCGTGCTCGCCCGGAAGCGCGAGCAGCGCGGCCAGGCCGGCCGAGTCGGCCTCCTCGGCGCACTCCACCTCGGCCAGGTCGTCGGTCGGCGTGCCCGAGCCCGGGCACAGGGTGGGGGAGAAGGGGTGCCAGGCCCGGGGCAGCACGGCGTGCTGCGGCAGCCGCTCCTCGTCGCCCACCAGGGCGATCGGACGCCGGCAGGACGGGCAGTCGACCCGGACGATCTCCCACAGCTCGGCCTCGCCCGGATCCACCCCCGGCGCGGCGTCGTAGGGGACCGCGAGGTCCTCGCGGTCGGTCGTATCGTGGGCGTCGTCCGCGCCCGTCGGGCGCTGATCGGTAACGCGCATGGTGATCCCCCTCGGATCGGGCCCGGCGTGGTCGCCCGGGGCCACAACCAGCACTTCCCGCCGACGCGGACTCATAACCCTGCAGTTCGGCGCACTGTGATGCACCGGGTGTGTCCTTCGCCACATTCGTCCGGCATGTGCCCGTGCGGCACCCCGGGGCGCGCCGGATGCCGCTCCGCGCCCCCCTCCCGGTCCCGCGCGCGCCCCCGGTCCGACGCCGCACGCGCCCCCCGCCGCCGCGATCCGCGCGCCCCCGAGAGGGTAGGTTTGCGCCTTGTGGAGGATCTCGATCAACGCATCGTCCGACTGCTTCTCCAGGACGGCCGGATGAGCTACACGGACCTGGGCAAGGCCACCGGCCTGTCCACCTCGGCGGTGCACCAGCGGGTGCGCCGCCTCGAACAGCGCGGGGTGATCCGCGGCTACACCGCGATCATCGACCCCGACGCCGTCGACCTCGCGCTCACCGCGTTCATCTCGGTCAAACCCTTCGACCCCAGCGCCCCCGACGACACACCCGAGCGGCTGGCCGACCTGCCCGAGATCGAGGCCTGCCACAGCGTCGCCGGCGAGGAGAACTACATCCTCAAGGTCCGCGTCGGCGCCCCCGGCGACCTGGAGGACCTGCTGGCCCGCATCCGCAGCGCCGCCGGCGTCTCCACCCGCACCACCGTCGTCCTGTCCACCCCCTACGAGGCCCGGCCCCCGAGGCTCTGACCGGCCCTTCGGGGGGTGCAGACTTGGCCCATGACCGAACGCAACTCACGGACCGTCCTGCTGCGCGGCGGCGCCGTCTACAGCCCCGCCGACCCCTTCGCCACCGCCATGCTCGTCGAGGGCGAGCACGTCGCCTGGGTCGGCAGTGACGGCGCCGCCGAGGCCTACGCGCGGACCGCCGACGAGATCGTCGAACTCGACGGCGCCCTGGTCACCCCGGCCTTCGTCGACGCCCACGCGCACGCCACCGCCACCGGCCTCGCGCTCACCGGCCTCGACCTCACCGGCACCCCCTCGCTGGCCGCCGCCCTGGCCGCCGTCACCGCCTTCACCGCCCGCGAGCAGCCCGGCGGCGTCCTCATCGGCCACGGCTGGGACGAGACCGGCTGGCCCGAGGGCCGCCCGCCGACCCTCGCCGAACTGGACGCCGCCGCCGGCGGCGCCGCCGTCTACCTCTCCCGCACCGACGTGCACTCCGCGCTCGCCACCACCACGCTGCGCGCCCTCACCGAGGGCCTCGCCGAACGGCCCGGATTCCACCCCGACGGCCCACTCACCCGCGACGCCCACCACGCCGTCCGCGCGACCGCGCTCGCCGGCCTCACCCCGGCCCAGCGCCGCCACGCCCAGCGCGCCGCCCTGGCCCGCGCCGCCGAACTCGGCATCGGCGCCCTGCACGAGTGCGCCGGCCCCGAGATCTCCTCCGAGCAGGACCTCACCGCCCTGCTGGAGCTGGCCGCCGAGGGCGACGGCCCCGAGGTGTTCGGCTACTGGGGCGAGCTCGCCGAGCGCGGCGGCGTCGAGACCGCCCGCCGGCTCGGCGCCGTCGGCGCCGGCGGCGACCTCTTCGTCGACGGCGCCCTCGGCTCGCACACCGCCTGCCTGCACCACGACTACGCCGACGCCGCGCACACCGGCACCTCCTACCTGACCGCCGCCCAGGTCGCCGACCACGTCGCCGCCTGCACCGAGGCCGGCCTCCAGGCCGGCTTCCACGCCATCGGGGACGCCGCGGTCGCCGCCGTCCTGGAGGGCGTGCGGGCGGCCGGCGACCGGGTCGGCGCCGACCGCGTCCGGGCGCTGCGCCACCGGGTCGAGCACGCCGAGGCCCTCGACGACAAGACCGTCGCCGCCTTCGCGGAACTCGGCCTCACCGCCTCCGTGCAGCCCGCCTTCGACGCCGCCTGGGGCGGCCCGGACGGCATGTACGTGCAGCGCCTCGGCGCCGAGCGGGCCGCCGCGCTCAACCCGTTCGCCGCCCTGCTGCGCTCCGGCGTCCCGCTGGCCTTCGGCTCGGACGCCCCGGTCACCCCGCTCGACCCCTGGGGCACCGTCCGGGCCGCCGCCTTCCACCGCACCCCCGAGCACCGGATCTCGGTCCGGGCCGCGTTCACCGCCCACACCCGGGGCGGCTGGCGGGCGGTCGGCCGCGACCAGGACGGCGTGCTCGTCCCCGGCGCGGTCGCCAGCTACGCGATCTGGGCCGCCACCGACCTGGTCGTCCAGGCGCCGGACGACCGGGTGGCCGGCTGGTCCACCGACCCGCGCTCCGGCACCCCCGGCCTGCCCGACCTCACCCCCGGCCACCCGCTGCCCACCTGCCTGCGCACCGTGGTCCGGGGCCGCACCGTCCACCTCGCCGAGGCCGGGAGCAGCACGGGAACCGGCGCGTAGACCAGCACGGAAGCCGGCACGGAGACCGGCGCTTAAACCGGATGATCGGAGCGGGCCGCCCGCCGTAGGTTGGCCCCCATGACCGATCAGCCGTTCGTCCCCGCCGACTTCACCGTCCCCCGCGCCCTCGACGCCGAGGGGTTCCGCCTGGAACCCCTCGGCGAGCAGCACAACGAGGCCGACCACGCCGCCTGGACCGGCAGCATCGCGCACATCCGGGCCACCCCCGGCTTCGGACAGGGCAGCTGGCCCCCGGTCGAGGGCATGGACCTCGACCGCAACCTCGCCGACCTGCGCCGGCACGCCGCCGACTTCGAGGCCCGCCGGGGCTTCACCTACAGCGTCCGCGCCGTCCCCGGCGACGCCGTCGTCGGCTGCGTCTACATCTGCCCGGACCGGGACCGGCCCGGCGCCACCAGGGTCAGCTCCTGGGTCCGGGCCGACCGGGCCGAGCTGGACGCCCCGCTCCACCGCGCGGTCTCCGCCTGGCTCGCCACCACCTGGCCGTTCGCCGAGGTGACGTACGCCCCGCGCTGACCGGTCCCGGCAACGTGCGCCCCGCGGCGTCGGCCGGGCCGGGGGGACGGCGCAAAGCGACCCTCACCTCACGGCGGGGTGTCCGGACGGGGTACCTTCTTCGGACAGCGTCCGAACAGCCGTCCCGGTACACCACAGCGGGACGGCGTCGAGAGAGATGGTGCGACGGTGGTCATGCCCGTCACCCAGGAGCGGTCCGGTACCGCACCCGAGAACCCCGACGAGGAACCCGGCCCCGGCCCAGGCCGCGCAGCCCGGGCCCTCGCCAGGGTCCGGGCCGGCCTGCCCCGCACCGGACTGGCCGCGCTCGCCGGGCTGCTGCTCGCGCTGGCCTTCCCGCCGTTCGACCTGTGGCCGCTGTCGCTGCTCGGCGTCGCCGCGCTGTCCCTGCTCACCCGGGGCCACACCGCCCGCCAGGCCGCCTGGACCGGCTTCGCCTTCGGCCTGCCGTTCTTCCTGATGCTGCTCAGCTGGCTCCGGGTGGTCGGCTGGGACGCCACCGTCGGCCTGTCCGTCATCGAGGCGCTCTTCCTGGCCGTCCTGGGCTCCGGCCTCGCCGTCACCTCCCGGCTGCCCGGCTGGCCGCTCTGGGGCGCCTGCCTGTGGATCACCCAGGAGTGGGCCCGCGACCGGCTGCCGCTCGGCGGCTTCCCCTGGGGCCGGCTGGCCTTCGCCAACACCGCCACCCCGTACACCCCGCTGGCCGCGCTCGGCGGTGCCCCGCTGGTGACCTTCGCCGTCGCCCTGTCCGGCACCCTGCTGGCCTGGGCCGCCGTGCGGGCCGCGGGCCGCGGCACCGACCGCCGCCCGGTCGCGGCCGCGCTCGCCGCGCTCGGCGCCGTCGCCACGATGCTCGCCGGCTTCCTGGTGCCGGTGCCCACCGCGGCCGCCGACACCGTCAAGGTCGCCGTCATCCAGGGCAACGTCCCCAACCCCGGCATGGACTTCCTCGGCCGCCCGATGATGGTCCTCAACAACCACGCCGCCGCCACCGAGAAGCTCGCCGAGGACATCAAGGCCGGCCGGGCCGAGAAGCCGGACATCGTGATCTGGCCGGAGAACTCGTCCGACCTCGACCCGTTCTCCGACCCGCTGGCCTACCGGCGGATCGACGAGGCCGTCCGCGCGATCGGCGTGCCCACCCTGGTCGGCACCCTCGTCGACGGCCCCGACGAGCAGCACGTGCAGAACGAGGGCATCGTCTGGGACCCGAAGACCGGCCCCGGCGCCTCCTACACCAAGCAGCACCCGGTGCCGTTCGGCGAGTACGTGCCCTTCCGCGACCAGCTCTCCAAGGTCATCACCCGCCTTCAGCGGGTCGCCCGCGACTTCTACCCCGGCGACCACAACGGCGTCATGCAGCTCGGCCCGGCCCGGATCGGCGACGTCATCTGCTTCGAGGTCGCCTACGACGAGATCGTCCGCGACACCGTCGACCAGGGTGCCCGGGTGCTCGTCGTGCAGACCAACAACGCCACCTACGCCAAGACCGGACAGCCGGAGCAGCAGCTCGCGATGAGCCGGCTGCGCGCCGTCGAGCACGGCCGCGCGGTGCTGATCGCCGCGACCAGCGGCATCAGCGCGGTCATCGCCCCGGACGGCACGGTCGTCCAGCGCACCGAGGAGCTGACCGCCGCCGAGCTGATCGCGACGGTCCCGCTGCGCGACGGCACCACCGTCGCCGACCGGGTCGGCGCCGCCCCCGAGTGGACGCTTGCGGTGGCCGGCCTGCTGGCCTGCGCCGGAGGCGTGCTGCTGGCCCGCCGCCGCCGTGCGACGGCTCCGGGGGACGCCGGCGCCACCGCCCCCGGCAGCGCGCCCACCCCCGGCGAGTGACCCGCTGTTCCACCGGGCCCGCGCCCGGTGGAACACCGGCCGCCGGCCGACCGTTGGACCAGGTGGTGCCGTAGCCGGCCCGGACCTCCCGTGCGGCGCGCAGAGCACCGCCTGGAGTGGATTCGTACCGTGACCCGGCAAGACACCCCCACCCGTCCGGCCCCGCGCTCGAAGCTGCGGCGCGCGCTGCCGCTGCTGCTGACCGCCTGGCTGGTACTGGAGATCTGGCTGCTGGTGCAGGTGGGCTCCTGGCTGGGCGGCCTGACCGTGGTGCTGCTGCTGATCGCGGGCGCGCTGATCGGCGGCTCGCTGATCAAGCGGGCCGGCGCGCGCGCCCTGTCGGCGGCCTTCGAGCAGACCCGCGACCCGCGACCGGAGCAGCCGCAGACCGGGACCAGCCTGACCGTGCTGGCCGGCCTGCTGCTGATCCTGCCCGGCTTCCTCTCGGACGGGCTGGCGCTGACCCTGCTGTTCCCGCCGACCCGCGCGCTGTGGCGGGCGGCCGGGCGCCGGGCGGCCGACAAGGTGCTGCGCTCCGCCGCGACCGCGGGTGCCGACCCGCTGGCGGACGCGATGCGGCTGCAGGAGCAGCTGCGGATCCACCGCCCGGACGGCAAGGTGATCCAGGGCGAGGTGGTCGAGCCGGGCGCCGGCCCGGCCGCCGGACCGCAGGGCCCGGACACCGGCTACCGTCCGCCCCTCAACGGCTGACCCGGCCCGCCGGTGGTCCGGAGCGGACCACCGGCGGCGGGTACGAGCGGCACATGCGAAAGGGACCCTGGTGACCAGGGTCCCTTTTCGCGTGCCCCCGCCGGGTGGCGGGAGCAGGGTCAGGCGCTCTTGCGGGTGTCCCGCGGGTGCACCGCGAGGTTCATCCCACCGGAACGGAGCACGGCCAGCCGCTCGGCCAGCACCTCCTCCAACTCCTCACGGGTCCGGCGCTCCATCAGCATGTCCCAATGGGTACGCGTCGGCTTGGTCTTCTTCTCCTCGGGCTCGTCACCGTCGAGGAGTACCGCCTCCTGGCCGCAGAAGCGGCATTCCCAGGCGGAGGGGATCTCGGCCTCGACCGAGAAAGGAACCTCGAATCGGTGTCCGTTCTGACATGCGTACTCGACGGTCTGGCGGGGAGCCAGATCGATACCGCGGTCGGTCTCGTAGCTAGTGGCCCCGAGTCGCGTGCCGCGGAGAGCTCGCTCGCTCATGAATCGTGCCTCCCGGGCTTATGGCCCACAGGACTAGTGGTCGCTGTTCTTCGTCGTTCGGTCAACGCTCGGCTTCCGACGAAGATTCCCGTCCCGGGACATGCGTCGTCTGTTGTGCCGTCCCTGTTTGTACCCACCGGCGCCCGATTTGTCACATCTGGCCGGTGATATCACCCCAGGTGTCACCTATTTCACATCTGGTGATCGGTCGGCCTTTCCCGGACGAGCGTACCGGGCCGGGAATCGACGGTGGGAGCCGCCCCTCCCCTTCGGATGTGTGGCCGCCGGGTCAGGCGAGTGGGCGGAAGCGTAGCGCGGCCGGGCCCTTGGCGAGGTCCACCCCGGCGTGCGCGGCCGGATCGAGCTCCACCGCCACGGTCGGCGGGCCGTCCGGGTGGGTGGGCAGCGGCTGCGCCGACGGGACCGGCGCGGCCGCCTCGGTGCGGGTGTCGCGGTGCGGCAGCAGGGCGATCACGGCGTCCCGCAGCGCGGCCGGCGCGTCCTCGTCCAGGGGGTCGACGGTGGCCGGCAGCTGGAGCCGGACCGGGGCGCCGGTGCCGATCCGGGCGTAGCCGCGGCCGGCCGGGGCGTGCGCGGCGGGCACGATGTCCAGCGGCACCCCGAGGGCGGCGTGGCTCTCCTCGGGGCCGGCCGGGCCGAGCACCACCCGGGCCCGGGCGGTGGACCGGACGCTCGGCGAGATCCGGTCCCGGGCCTCGATGTCGTCGGCGACCACCACGGTCACCCGGGCGGCGCGGCCGTGCCGCAGCGGCAGTTCCAGCAGGTCCTGCGGGTCCGGTCGGCCCTCGGCGTGGGCCAGCTCGGTCAGCTCGGTCGGGTGGTCGAGCAGCAGCCACAGCGGCCGGGTGACGTCCGCGGGCGGCGCGGTGCCGGCGTGCCGGGCGGCGTTCAGCGCGGTGAGCCGGCGCTCGGTCTCCTGGGCCGCCCAGTGCAGCGCGGCCAGCGCGCCGTGCAGGCTGGTCTCCACCGTGTGCACGCCGGGCCGGTTGACCAGGCAGGCGTGCTCGCCGGTGCCGGCGCCGTCGATCACCATCAGGTCGGCGTACGGCAGGGCCTGGAGGGCGATCGAGCGGATCAGGCTGGAGGTGCCGTAGCCGCTGACGCCGAGCGCCAGCAGGTGCGGTTCGGCCGAGCGGGGGCCGGTGCGCCAGACCACCGGCGGCTGCTGGGCGGGCGCGCCGCCCTGCTGCACCGGGATGGTCCTGGCGCTGCCGTCCTCGTCGGTGAAGCCGAGCACGATCTCGCCGGGCGCGGCCACGAAGCGCTGGGCGGCGATGTCCGTCGGCAGCGGCGCCAGGGCGGCGATCCGCAGCCGGTTGGTCTCCTCGTCCCAGTCGAAGCGGTACTCGCGGGCCCGGCCGGCCTTGCCCTGGACGACCTGCTCGATCCGGGCCCGGGCGGCCGGCTCGGTGTCGGTGAAGTACGCGGGGTAGGCGATCTCCAGCCGGGAGAGCCGGCCCCCGGCGTCGAACTCCCACCCGGAGAAGACGTCCTTCCAGCTGCCCTCGTGGTGGTAGAGCGGGACGAGCTCGTCCGGCCCGGCCAGGTACGGGGTGAGCGCCGCGTACAGGGCGGTGAGCTTGACGTCGGCGACGTCCGGCTCGGGCGGGGCCGGCGGGGCCTTGGGTGCGCGCCCGGCCCAGGCGGCGCTGGCCATCAGCGCGACCAGGGCGAACAGCAGGCCGTGCGGCAGCAGGAAGATGCCGACCAGCATCGCGGCGACCAGGAACACCGTCGGCCCGCGCCGCTCCTTCGGGGTGGCCTGCCAGCGGCCCTTGGCCCAGCCGACGTGGTGGCGCAGCCCCCGGCCGACGACGGTGAGCGGCGCGAACATGTCGGAGGCGTGGTCGCCGGCCGTGCGGACGAGGTCGCGGCCCTTGTTGAGGTGGTTGCGGTTGAGCGGCATTCCTGGCTCCCCGGGCGAGTGGGACGGTCGGGTGGAACGGGGACTTGCGGCTCCGGCCGGTCCGGTGGCGGCTCGGGCCGGTTCGGTGCCGGTTCGGTGACGGCTCCGGCGGGAACGACCGGGCCCGGGTGCGGTGGGATCCGCGCCCGGGCCCTTGGGGTCGGGGAACCCGCTAGAACTTGATGCCGCCGAGCAGGCTGGCGAGGGTCGCACCGCCCGCGGTGATGCTCGGCGCGATCGAGGAGCCGGCGATGTAGAAACCGAGGAGGGCGCAGACGATCGCATGGGAGACCTTGAGTCCGTCCCTGCGGAAGAAGAGGAATGTGATGGTGCCGAACAGGACGATGCCGGAAATCGAGAGGATCACGTTCTGCTCCTCGGAGGAGGGGACGGGGACAGTGTCACGGAAAGTGCCACAATCGTGACAAAAAGTAATAGATGATGGAACGGTGCAAATGGGTGGATCTCCGGAGATGCCCCACCTCGTGACCCGGACGGCGGTGTGCGAACCGACCCCGCCGGGGCCCGGGGGTGCCGCATTTCCGGCGTGCCGAGCCATTCCCGCCCCCCGGGCGGGAAGTTTCCGGGGGTGGTGGGAAGTTCCCCCGAACGGGCGCGCAACCTTCCCGCCCACGTGTCGTGCGCTACCGTGCGTCCGGCGCGACCACCGACCACACCGGAGCGGCCCCGACCCGGGCCGCGCCGCGGAGAAAGGCCGAGACATGACCGACACCCCCGACGCCGACGTGATCGCCCTGGCCGGCAAGCTCTTCGACGCCGCCCGGGCCGGCGACTCCGCCACCCTCGCCGCCGCCGTCGACGCCGGTGCCCCGGCCGACCTCACCAACGACCGCGGCGACACCCTGCTGATGCTCGCCGCCTACCACGGCCACGCCGTCGCGGTCACCGCCCTGCTGGAGCGGGGCGCCGACCCGAACCGGGCCAACGACCGCGGTCAGACCCCGCTCGCCGGCGCCGTCTTCAAGGGCAACGACGCGGTCCTCGACGCCCTGCTCGCCGGTGGTGCCGACCCCGCCGCCGGCACCCCGTCCGCCGTCGACACCGCCCGGATGTTCGAGAAGACGGCGCTGGTCGCCCGGTTCGAGGGTCGACCGGAGGCGGGCTGAGCGAGGGCCGTAGGCTTGACGACCATGGAGAGCACCACCACCGGCGGAACCTTCGCACACGACCGCACGGGTGACCGCATCGAGCTGCGCGTCACCGGCTTCGGACACCCCGACGCCCAGCTCCTCGCGGCGGAGGTCCAGCAGGAGTACGTCGTCCGCTACGGCGAGGGCGACCTCACCCAGCTGCACCCCGACCACTTCGAGCCGCCCGCGGGCCTCTTCGTCATCGCCTACCTGGACGGCCGACCGGTCGGCTGCGGCGGCTGGCGTGCCAAGTCGGCGGCGCCGTTCGGCATCCGCGACGGCGACGCCGAGGTGAAGCGGATGTTCGTCCGCCCCGAGGCGCGTGGGCGGGGCCTGGCCAGGACGCTGCTGCGCCACCTGGAGCAGACCGCCGTCGACGCCGGCCGGACCAGGTTCGTCCTGGAGACCGGCAGCGAGCAGCCCGAGGCCATCGCCCTGTACGCCTCCGAGGGGTACGCGGCGATCGAGAAGTTCGGCATCTACCGCGAGCACCCGCAGAGCATCTGCCTGGGCAAGGAGTTCGACGGCGCGTCCGCCGTCTGACCCGTGCCGCGGCCGGGTAGCCTCCCGAGGGGGACCGACCGGACCCCTCGGGAGGGGCGCCGGCCGACGGCCGGCGCGGGCGGGGGAGAACCGCGGATGACCGGACCGGTACTGCCCGCCGAACCCACTGGAACTGTCGAACCCGCTGGAACTGCCGAACCCGCCGGACTCGGTGAACTCGCCGACCCCGGCGGTCCGTTGGCCCGCCTGGTGGCCGAGGGCCTGCGCACCGCCGGGACCGGCGGCGTCTGGTCGGTGGGCGACGCCGGCGGCGTCCGGGCCCGCGGCCGGACCGGCTCCCTCGGCCAAGGCCCCTGGGCCGCACGGGAGATGGACCACGACACCGTCTTCGACCTGGCCAGCCTCACCAAGATCGTCGCCCTCTGGCCGTGCGCCGGAGCCCTCCGGCAGGCCGGCCGGCTCCCCCTCGACCGTCCCCTCGCCGACTACTGGCCACCCGCCGCCCGGCACCCCGTCGGCGCTGTGACGGCCCGTCAACTCCTCACCCACACCGCCGGAATGCCACTGCGCACCCGCTTCGCCGAACTCTACGGCGACGACCCGGCCGCGATCCGGGCCGGCGTCCTCGCCGCCCCGCTGCACCGCCCGCCCGGCGCCGCCGTCGAGTACACCGACCGGGCCGCCGTCCTGCTCGGCCACCTCGTCGAGGACCTCGCCGGCGCACCGCTCGACCGGCTCGCCGCCCGGCAGGTCTGGCAGCCGCTCGGCATGACCGACAGCCACTACGGCCCGCTCGGCCCGGACACCGCCCACCGCACCGCCCCCACCGAGTACGAGCGCACCGCCGGCGGCATCCTGTGCGGCACCGTGCACGACCCCTCGGCCCGGCTGCTCGGCGGCGTCTCCGGCAACGCCGGCGCCTTCTCCACCGCCCGCGACCTGGAACGCTTCCTCACCGCCCTGCTCGCCCCGCCCTCCGGCACCGGCATCCCCTGGGGCGAACCCTGGATCACCGAGTCCCTGCGCGTCCACACCGGCGGACTCGCCCCAGCCCGGGGCCTGTCCTGGCTCTGCGCGGCCGGCACCGACCCCGCCGCCGGCACCTTCGTCCACTACGGCTTCACCGGCACCGGCATCTGGGTCTCCCGCCGCCGCGGCCGCTGGGCGCTGCTGCTCACCAACAAGGTCCACTACGACCGCGACTTCCAGCCGCTCACCGACCTGCGCAACGCCTTCCGCCGGGCCGTCCTCGGCTGACGGGCCCGGCGGGGGCGCACGCGGAACGGCGGGGCGTACCCGGAACGGCGCCGGGTGTCAGATCAGCGTCGACCAGTACGACCAGAACCGGTTCAGGATCAGCAGCGCGATCACCGCCGCCCACAGCACCGGCAGCGCCCAGTGGTAGCGGGCCGCCTCCCGGACCACCGGCCGCAGCCGGGGCCCCACCGGGATCACCCCCGACCGCAGATTGTGCAGCGTCGTGTACCAGAACAGCGCCACCACCGTCACCCAGACCACCATGCAGTACGGGCACAGCGCGCCGATGTCGTACAGCGCCTGGACGATCAGCCAGTGCGTGAACCCCACCCCGAGCAGCGTCCCGGCCTGGAGCCCCAGCCAGAACCAGCGCCGGTACCCGGCCCCCGCCAGCAGACCCGCGCCGACCGCCGCCAGCGCGCCGAACGCGACCAGCCCGAGCAGCGGGTTCGGGAAGCCGAACACCTCCGCCTGCGCGGTGCGCATCACCGAACCGCAGCTGATCACCGGGTTGATGTTGCAGCTCGGTATGTAGGAGGGATCCTCCAGGATCCGGAGCTTGTCGAAGGTCAGCACCGCCGAGGCGGCCAGCCCGACCAGGGCGGCCAGCAGGACGAACAGCGAGAACGCGCGGCCCGCGCCGACCTGCCCCGGACCGGGCACGGCCGCACCGGCGGGAGTCGGACGGGAGGAGGAGTGGGACGGCAGAGCGGTCGATGCGGTCATGGCAGAGCACTCCGTGGGTGAGGAAGGGCCGGCCCGGCCGGGTATCGGCCGGGCCGGTGGTGCTCACTGCAAGCCCGCGGCCTGCTTCACCTGCGCGGTGAACTGCTCCGCCGTCAGCGCCTTGTTGCCGCTGAACAGCGTGAGCGGCTTGCCGTCCACCTTCACCGTCGGGGTACCGGTCACCCCGCTGTCGTTGAACGCGTCCGCGACCTTCTTCGCCCACGGCGCGTACGTCCGGTCCGTGACCGCCTTGACGAAGGCGTCCGTCTTCAGACCCGGCACCTTGTCCGCCAGCTCCAGCAGGTGGTTGACGTCGCCGAAGGCGTCCTCGCGCTCGTCCGGCTGGTTGGCGTACAGCACGTCGTGGTACGCCTTGAACTTGTCCACGCCCTCGTTCGCCGCGGCGCCGATCGCCGCCAGCGCGGTGCGCGAGCCCTTGCCGCCGAGGTTCTTGTCCAGGAACGCGGCCAGGTGGTACTCGACCTTGACCGAGCCGTCCTCCACCAGCTTGCGGACCGCGTCGCCGTTGGCCGCCTCGAAGTTCTTGCACACCGGGCAGCGGAAGTCCTCGAACACCTGGAGGGTGTGCGCGGCGTCCGCCTTGCCGTACGTGATGACCGTGCCGTCCGCACCCGAGGTGTTCGCCGGGACGACCATCGCGGTCGGCTCGACCGCCTCCGTCGACGAGGACTTGCTGTCGCCGGCCGTGCTGATCGCCAGCGCGGTGCCGCCGACCAGGGCGAGACCGACGACGAGCGAGACACCGATGACGATCCGCCGCCGGCGCGCGTTCGCCTGCTTCTCCAGGCGCTGCGCCTCCTGGATGCGCTCACGGGCGCTGATCTTCTGGGCCTGCTTGCGAGAGGGCTTCTGGTTGGGGTGAGCCATGTCGGTTCAACTCCGTGATGGGGCGCGCCGAGGGGCGCGCGGAGGTGTTCCCAGGTGTTCCCACCCCGGCGCACGGCGTACGGCGCGGGCGCGCGGGGGCGCCGGCGGAGGTACGGGCCGGAGGGGACTACTGGGCGGGAGGCGGAGTCGCGCGCCGCCCGCCGGACACCTGGGAGCCCGTCACGGGGCAGTCGTCAGGACGTCGTCAGCGGGCCGGCGCGAACAGCGGCGGACCGCGGCGCGGCGCCGGACTCAGCACCACGTCCTCGCGGTGCGGGCGGCGGCGGTCCGGGACCGGCAGCGGCACCCGCAGCACCGGCCGGGCCGGCGCCGGAACCAGCAGCGCGACCAGCGCCCGCAGCGGCGCCGCGACCGCCTGGCGCAGCGCGCGCAGCGCCCGCACCAGGCCGGACAGGGCCGCGTCACCCAGCCGCAGCCAGGCCGCGGCGGCCAGCGCGATCACCAGGTGCACCAGCAGGAGCAGCAGTTGGGTGGCCGCGGGCGCCAGGCGCCCGGAGTGCCCCAACTGGCCGTAGAGCAACGACGACCCGTCCACCGAGCCGCCGCCGCAGACCAGCAGGTTCATGCCGCGGGCGGGGAGGTCGGCGCCGAGGACCGGACCACAACTGGTCTGGCCCAGATTGAACGTCGTGTTGAGCAGCAGCTCGACCGGGACCATCACGGCCGCGATCTGCGTCAACCGCCGCTCCCCGCCGGCCAGCGCGGCCGCGACCAGGAAGACGACGGCGGTCGCGACCACCACCAGGGTGAGCGGCAGCGGGCGACCGGTGATCACCACCTGGCCCAGCGCGGACAGCGGCACGGCGAGCGCGGTGAACACCGCGGCCCGCAGGGCCCTCGTCGCGTGGGTGGAGGTCGTCACGCTCGGGAGTATGTCACGGTCCTTACGCCGGGCACGAGGGTGCGTCGGGGTCGGCGGCCGGATCGGCGCACAGATTGTCCCGCATCGGTCGTTCGTTCGCGGTCCGGGGGCGGGGAGTTCACCGGGGCGATGGGTTTGACGGCGCGGCGGTGGGTGAGGGGCCGTCAGCCACTGACGGGGGCGGTGGGACGGTCCGACAATCGGGCGATGGACTATGCCCATGGCCCGGGGCCGGGGGCGCCCGATGTGCCGGAGGTGCCCGCGGTGCCGTCACCGTCGTGGCCGTGGCCGCCGTGGCCGTGGTTCCCGCCGCACTCCCCGCAGCCTTCGCACCCCTCGCACTCCGCGACGCCCTGCCCGTCGCCTTCTCCTTCGCCCGCGCCTTCTTCCACGCCTGCTCCGACGTCGTCGCCGTCCCCCCCCCCGTCCCCCCCGCCTGCCCCCCCGCCGCCGCCCGCTGTCCCGCCCCCTGTCCCGCCCGCTGTCTCGCCGTCGGTGCCGCCCGCTCCGGCCCCCGCCGCGT
>NZ_LGDO01000505.1:0-37756 GCF_001279805.1 Streptomyces sp. XY431 | reverse complement strand
CCCCACCTACGGGGACGCACCACAACAACGCCGCTGCACCCGACCACCCCCACCACAGGGCGGCCCGGTGACCAGCGGCGTCGTGCGTTTCACCAACCGGTACGCCACACCGGAACCACCTCACACCACCCGACCACGCGCCCAGTCGTACAGACGCCGAGCACCGTCACCCAGACGGGTGGCGTAGAGGGTGCCGGCGCTGCCGCCCGCGAGTTCCTCGGTCGTCGTGGTGACGCCCACGACCGTGCCGATACCGGTCCGGGGGTCGAAGCCGGTGAGGTGGGGGCCGCCGCTCGCCCCGTGCGCCATGTCGCAGGACTCGCCCCACAGCAGCGGAGCCGCCGGACCGGGGCGGGCGGGTCCGGCGCAGTGGATCATGCGCGTGCCGGAGTACTTGGCCGCAGGATCGTTGAGCCGGTCCTTCGGATACCCGAAGGTGTCGACGAACTCGCCCTCCACGGGCCGGGTGAACGCGATCCGCTGGCTTCCGGTGACCTCGGCGACCCGCCGCCCGTCGGCCGAACGGTTCAGCACCATCATCCCGGTGTCGTGGCCGGCCGCGGCGACGGCGTCCGAGCCCGTGCCGCCCGGGTCGACGTCCCAGTGGGAGGTGGTGGCCATGCTCCGGACGCTGAAGCCGCCGAGCGGCTTGGTGCCGTTGCGGTAGCCGGGGACGAAGTACAGGTTGTGGCGCCAGGTGCCGTCGGCGGTGGGCGACCCGACGCCCCGCAGACAGTGCGCGGCAGTGACGACGGTGCTGCGGTTCGCGGCGGTGACGACGGTGGCGGTGCAGCTGCCGTCGTAGCCGTCGGAGAAGGTGAAGAACAGCCGCCCGACGCTCCGGTCCACCGCCCCGCCGTGGGTCCAGACGGCCCCCAGGTCCGGGGTTCCGGCGGGCAGCGGACGGGGGTCGTCGGGCGTGTGGTCGTCCTCGGGCACGGGCGTGATCTCGGGGACGAGGGCGCCCGCGAGCCGCATCCGGTCGGGGGTCCAGTAGGCGTCGATCCGGTCGCGCTCCGCAGTGGTCGTGGCGCCGGCGTGCGTCGTGACGGACTCGCGTTCCGCGGCGACCGCCGTGGTCGGCAGCAGCGCCGCCGCGGTCGCGCTCAGCAGCAGCGCCCCCAGGGCGGCACGCCCGCGCGGCTGGGTCCGGTCGGTGGCGGTGGTTCCGGATGTGTTGGCAGTGGTTCCAGGTGTCTTCGACATGGGCGGGACGCTAGCCGCGCCTCATCAGGCTTCTGTGTGGACGGCGTCGCGGGCGTCCGTCGATCGGGTCAGGATCCGGTAAAGGCGTCTCGGTCGGGTATCGGCGACCACCTGGATGGTCGGGCGTATGCGGTCAGCCAGTATCCTTTACGGACTGTCGGGTCTGATGGCACACCAGTACGAGGGAGCGCATCCGTGGCGGACACCGGACTGCTGGCCCACCAGCGGCAAGCGCTGATCGCCGAGCTGGTGCGCCGCAGCGGGGCCGTGCGCGTCGCCGAGCTGGTCGACCAGTTGGGCGTCTCGGACATGACCGTGCGGCGCGACCTCGACGCCCTGGAGCGTTCGGGCGTGGTGAAGAAGGTGCATGGCGGCGCCGTCTCCGCCTCGGACACCGCCATCGACGAACCAGGCTTCGAGGCCAAGTCCGGCCTGGAGTCGGCCGCGAAGGCCGCGGTGGCCGAGGCCGCCGCCACCCTGGTCGAGCCGGGCAGTGTGATCGCCGTCGCCGCGGGCACCACCGCCTACGCGGTCGCGGCCCGGCTGCTGCACATCCCGCGCCTCACCGTGGTCACCAACTCGCTGCCGGTCGCGGAGCTGGTCCGCTCGGCCGGCGACGAGCACGGGACGGGCGCGCCCTCGCTGCTGCTGACCGGCGGCTCGCCCACGCCCTCGGCCGCGCTGGTCGGGCCGCTGGCCGACCAGGCCGTCCGCTCGCTCCACGTCGACCTGCTGATCCTGGGCGCCCACGGGGTCTCCGAGAAGGCCGGTCTGACGACGCCCAACCTCGCGGAGGCGCAGACCAACCGCGCACTGGTCGCCTCCGCACGCCGGGTCGCCGTGGTCGCCGACCACACCAAGTGGGGTGTGGTCGCGCTCAGCGGCTTCGCCACGCTCGACGAGATCGATGTGTTCGTCACCGATTCGGCGCTGAACACCCAGGCCCGGGCCGCCCTGACGGAAGCCGTCGGGGAGCTCGTCGTCGCCCCGGTCGCGGGGGCCTGACCGCCCGTCACCGGGGCAGGTGATCGGGCGGCAACAGCGGAAGCAGCCGGGTCGGCCACCGGGTCAGTAGCCGCCGAACCCGCCGTAGGAGTGCCCGCCGGTGAAGCCGCCGGTGCCGCCCATGCCGGTACCGCCGTAACTCGGCCGGTGGGCGGAGGCACGCTGCCCGGGCGGTACGAAGACCGGAACGGGACCGTGGGGTCCTGGCCGCCAGCTGGGCCCGGCCAGATCGTGCCACCACTCCAGGAAGCCGAGGCGGACCTCCCGGGCCAGGCACTCCACCTCGGTCGCGGCCCTGGCGCGCTCGTCCCACCGGATGTCGACCGGGCTCTCCGCCCGCCGCGCGACGGCGTTCAGCGCATCGGCCAACTCCCTTGCCGAAACGGCCTCCTGATCCTCCATCACAAGGCCCCCGAAAGCGACGGCTGCCGCGCCACCCGGCCCCGGCCCCGGCAGATCGACGCGCCGGACGAGGACCGGCTCCCCCGGACCGGCGCTCCGGTGCTGCCACACCCGGCGCAGGGCCAGCTCGTCGAGGACCGTCCGACGGTGCCGCGTCGCCCGCTGCTCGGCCTCCATCGCCGCCCGGTGGGCCTCGCCCGCCTCGGCCACCCGCAGGGCGACCTCCGCCCGCACCGGCCGGTACTCCTCGACGGCCAGCCCCACCTCCAGCGCGAGGACCCGCTGGGCGCGGGCCGACCGTTCGACGGTCCTCCGCTCCCACCCCGGCCAGCGGCGGGGCCGACCGATGCCGTAGCGGCTTCCCCGGCCGGTGGCCAGGTCGATCTCGATCATGGTGCCGCCGTGCGCCCAGTAGAAGTCCTCCAGGGCCCGCGACAACCGGCCGAGGCAGGCCAAGGCGGCCAGCTCCCAGCGCTCGTGCTCGGCCGGTGTGCAGGGCAGCGGCTCGCCCCGGCCGTCCAGGATCCGGTAGACCTCCACCTGCTCCGGCAGCGCTACCGAGGGATCCGGCCGGAACCCCATGCCGCCGATCTCGGCCACGTCGAGCCGCACGTTCTCCAGCCACGCCCCGGTCCACTCCGTGGTCACTGCCGCACCCTCCCGTCCTGCCGACGGACGGTGACCCGCCGGGGGCCGCCGAACGGTCCGCACCCGGGCGGTCACCCACCACGAAGGCTCATCTGCCCGCCGACCCCGTCCCGTACACGCCCGATCCGGGCGGAGGGCGGCTACCCGGGCAGGCCGACGGCCCGTTCGCCGGAGCGGGACTGCTGGATGACCACCGCGACCACCAGCAGGGAGCCCTGGGCGACGTTCTGCCAGAAGGAGTTGATGCCCTCGACGGTGAGGCCGTTCTCCAGCGCGCCGAGCAGGGCGACCGCCAGCAGGGTGCCGCCGATGCCGCCCTTGCCGCCCTTGAGCGCGCAGCCGCCGAGGGCCGCGGCGGTGATCGCCTTGAGTTCCAGGCCCTCGCTTCCGGAGACCGGCTGCCCGGAGCCGGTGCGGGCGGTGAGCAGGATCCCGGCGAGCGCGGCGACCGCGCCGATCAGGGCGTACACGGCGACCAGGTACTTGTTGATCGAGATGCCCGCCAGCCGGGCGGCGGTGTCGTTGCCGCCGATCGCGTAGAGGTTGCGGCCGAGGTCGGTGTACTTCAGCAGCACGTGCACCGCGAGCGCGACCACGATCAGGATCCACACCATCACCGGCAGCCCGGCGATCTTCCCCCGACCGAGGAAGACGAACACCGGGTCGCCCAGGACGTAGCCCTGCGCCCGTCCGTCGGAGACGAGTTGGGCGACGCCCTTGTAGGCGGCGAGGCCGGCCAGGGTGGCGATGGTCGCGTTGACCCGGCCGTAGACGATGACCAGGCCGTTGACGATGCCGACCAGGACGCCGACGGCCACTGCGGCCGCCATCCCGGCGAAGGCGTTGGACCCGGCCGAGGTGTAGGCCATCGCGCTGACCACCGAGGCCAGGCCCGCCTGCGAGCCGACCGAGATGTCCAGTCCGCCGCAGATGATCACCACGGTCTGGACCACGGCGAGCAGGCCGGTGATGGTCGCGGCCTCGGCGATCACCTGGACGTTGGTCCAGCTGAGGTAGTTCTCGTTGAGCGAGCCGAAGACGGTGAGCACCAGGGCGAGGGCGCCGAGCAGGCTGAGGTTCTGGCCGCCGAGGGCGGTCAGGACGGCGAGCGGGCGGCCGCTCCCTCGCACGGGCCGGCCGGGCGGCGCGGGCCGGTCGACGGCGGGCGGGGTGGTGGCGCTGGTCATGAGGCTGCTCCCGGAGGCTTCGTACGGGTGATGTCGTCGGCCATCGCGAGTTGGAGGACGGCCTCCTCGGTGGCGTCGGCACGGTCCAGCTCGCCGGTGACCCGCCCGCCCTGCATGACCACGATCCGGTCGGCCAGGCCCAGGACCTCGGGCAGTTCGGAGGAGATGACCAGCAATGCGACCCCCTCCTCGGCCAGGTCCGCGATGATCCGGTAGATCTCCGCCTTGGCGCCGATGTCGATGCCGCGGGTGGGTTCGTCGAGGATCAGCAGCTTGGGGCGGCGGGCCAGCCAGCGGGCCAGGACGACCTTCTGCTGGTTGCCGCCGGACAGCTTGCGGACCTCGTGCTCGATCGACGGGGTCCGCACCCGCAGCCGGCCCGCGTACTCGGCGGCCAGCTCGCGTTCGGCGCCGCGCCTGACGAAGCGCCAGCGGCGCAGCCGTTCCAGCACGGCGATCGAGGTGTTGTCACGGACCGACCGGTGCAGGAACAGCGCCTGGGCCTTGCGTTCCTCGGGGGCGAGGCCGAGGCCGGCGCGGATCACCCGGCCGGGGTGGCCGAACGGCAGCGGCCTGCCGTCGAGGGTGACGGTGCCGGAGCGGACCGGGAGGTCCCCGGCGAGCGCGAGGGCGAGTTCCGATCGCCCGGCGCCGATGAGTCCGGCCAGGCCGACGACCTCGCCGGCCCGCACGGTCAGGTCGACGTCGCGGACGTGGTCGGTGGTGAGGCCCCGGGCCTCCAGGACGACCTGGTCGGTGGCGACGTCGGCACGGGTGAACACGGCGGACAGGTCGCGGCCGACCATCTGCCGGACGAGTTCGGCCTCGCCGGTGTCGCGGGCGTCCTGGACGCCGACCAGCGCGCCGTCCCGCAGCACGGCGATCCGGTCGGCGAGCCGGAAGATCTCCTGCATCCGGTGCGAGACGTAGACGACCGCGATGCCCTGCGCGCGGAGCCGCCCGATCAGCGCGAACAGGGCGTCCACCTCCTGCTCGGACAGCGAGGAGGTGGGCTCGTCGAAGGCGATCAGCTTGGCCTCGCCGGTGAGCGCGCGCAGGATCTCGACCAACTGCCGCTGGGCGGCGGTGAGTCGGGACCCGAGCAGGTCGGGGTCGAGGACCCCGGCGAAGCCGAGCCGCTCCAGGTCGGCGGTGATCCGGCGGCGCAGTTCGGCCCGGTCCAGCCGGCGGCCGCGGCCGGTGGGGAGGGCGCCGGCGTAGACGTTCTCGGCGACCGAGACGTGCGGGACGATCTCGGGTTCCTGCGGGACGATCCGGATGCCGAGGGCGCGGGCCTGGGCCGGGGACCGCAGCTCGACGGGGCGGCCGTCGAGCAGGACGCGTCCCTCGGTGGGCTGGTGGTCGCCGGTGAGGATCTTCAGCAGGGTGGACTTGCCGGCGCCGTTCTCGCCCATCAGCGCGGTGACCGCGCCGCGGGGGAAGTCGAGGGTGACTCCGCTGAGGGCCCGGACGGTGCCGAAGGTCTTGGTGACGGCCGCGACGCCGGTGACGCCGGCCGCCTCCGCGGCGGCCGGCGTCGAAGGGTCCGGAGTCGGGGAGTCCGACGTAGAGCGGCCCGGCGCCGGGGAGTCCGGCCGGGAGGGGACCGGGTCAGCCACAGGTGACGCCCGCGCTCTGCCAACTGGCCGCGTCGACCATGGTGGTGGGGGCGAACTGCTCGGCCGGCAGGTCCTTGCCGTTCTTGAGCTTGTCGACCATGCTCTGGACCGCGAGCGCGCCGACCTCCTTGCCGTTGATGAACAGCGCGGCCTTCATCCCGGTCGGCTTGCCGCCGCTCCAGTCCTTGCAGGCGAGGTAGGCGCCGAGGCCGATGCCGATCACGTTGTCGGCGCCGACGCCGGCGTTCTGGAGCGCGGTGACGCCGCCGTGCACGTTCTCGTCGTTGCAGCCCCACACCACCCAGTGCTTGACGCCGGCGTTGGCGGTGATGGTCGCGGCGACCTTGTCCTGCGCGCCGGTGGGGGTGTTGTCGGTGGCGACATCGATGTTCTGGACGCCGGGGACCGCCGCGTCGAAGGCCTGCTTCGCCCCCTTGACGCGGTCCCCGCAGACGGTGACGTCCTGCTTCCAGGCGGAGATCACCCGGGTGTCGGCGGCCGTCCAGCCGGCCTTGGTGTACTCCGCGGCGGCGCGCTTGCCGATCTCGGTGCCCATCTGGGCGCCGCTGAAGCCGACCCGCGGCACCAGGTCGGTCTTGGCGCAGGCGGCGGGGTCGGGGCCGGTGGCGCAGACCTGGTCGTCGGAGGTGAGCAGGGCGATCTTCGCGTCCCTGGCGGTCTGTACGACCTGCGGCCCGACGGCCGGGTCCGGGACGACGATGATGACGCCGTTGGTCTTCTGGGCGATGGCGGCCTGGACCTCGCTGACCGTCTTGTTGGCGTCGTTGCCGAGGTTCACCACCTTGAGGTCGACGCCGAGTTCGGCGGCCTTCGCCTTCGCTCCGGCGGCCTCGCCGATGAAGTATTCCTGGTCCCCCTGCTTCTGCAGGTAGGTGATCGAGATCTTCCCGCTGACCGGCGCCACCGAGGCGTTGGCGCCGGTGGTCTCCTGGCCGTCGGAACAGGCGGTGACCAGGCCGAGGGACAACAGGAGAGAACCTGCCGCGGCGACGCGGCGGTTGGTGTTTCGGATCATGGAGGGGACCGCTCCTCATCAGCAGAACCAAACACATTCAAACGCGATGTGAAATATCACACCCCACTTTGACGGGCCGTCAAGTACCGTTCACCGCCGAGATCAAGTCGTGACACGCCATATGGGACAAGTAATGACAACGGCCGCCGGGGCTCGCACGCCCTCTTGAGCGGCAGGTTCTGTCGTGTCTATGCTGCGTTGCTTTCTGTTAGGAAAAGAGACAGAAAGCATCACGGCGATTCCCCTGCATGCCGCACCTCAGCGCCCCCACGCACCCCCACCCACCCCCACTCGCGCCCTGGAGCGCCCATGCGCAGAACTGCGCCGCACCTCCCCCACACCGTGTCCCGAGCAGTGCTCCGAACGGTGCCCCGCACGCTGCTCGCCCTGGCCCTCGCCTCGGCCGGACTCGGCACGCTCGCTCTCGGCCCCTCGGCGACCCCCGCCGCCGCCGTCGAGAACGGACAGGCCCTCACCCCGCCGATGGGCTGGAACTCCTGGAACACCCTCGGCACCGCCGTCACCCAGCAACAGGTCCTCCAGACCATCGACTTCATGGTCGCCCGCGGCCTGGTGACGGCCGGCTACAACACCGTCACCATCGACGACGGGTGGTCGCTGGGCCACCGCGACGGCCAGACCGCCAACTTCGCCAAGACCGCCGAAGGCGCGATGCAGCTGTACGACGCCAACCGCAACCCGGTCAGCGGCACCGACGGCAACGGCCTCGACCCGACGAGCGGCCACCTGGTGCCCGACCCGGAGCGGTTCCCGGCCCGCACCGTCAACGGCCGGACGCTCAACGGCATCGAGTACCTGTCCTGGTACGCGCACAGCAAGGGCATGAAGTTCGGGCTGTACGCCACCACCACCTACACCACCTGCCAGGGCCGCCCCGGCAGCCTGGGCCACGAGAGCGTCGACGCCGCCGACTTCGTCGCCTGGGGCGTCGACTACGTGAAGTACGACGACTGTCCCTACGGGCCGAGGATCGTCGGCCCCGACGGCCACGACTACTACACCCAGGGCATCGGCCGCGAGCTCACCCGCTCCATCTACGCCCGGGTGCAGGACTTCCGCCGGGCGCTGGACGCCGCCTCGGCCGCGCAGAACCGGCCCAAGGTCACCCTGAGCGTGTCCGCCCAGCCGGTGCACACCGGGGTGCCGTACCTGCTGGCCTCCGACGACCCGGCCCGCACCGACCCGGTGGTGGTCGCCGCCGGCACCGGTGCGCGCGAGGCGCCCGGCTACGCGCCGACCGGCAAGTGGTGCGGCCAGGTCGCCAACCTGTGCCGGATCGGCGGCGACCGGGGTCCCGACCTGGACGGCGTGCTGTACAACGGCCAGCTGCGGACCGCGCTCCAGTACCCGGGCAACGTCCGGCCCGGCAGCTGGAACGACATGGACATGATGTTCGCGGGGTGGCTGAACCCCTACGGCATCTACGGCACCACCGACAGCTGCGTCTGCCACAAGCCGATGACCGACGACGAGTCGCGCAGCGAGATGTCCGTCCTCGCCATGATGGCCTCCCCGCTGATCAGCGGCGCGGACCTGCGTACCGCCGCCGACTCACAGCACAGCTCGCAGGGTTACACCTGGTCCACCGGCATCAGCGACTCGGCGCTGGCGGTCTACAAGAACGCCGACGTCATCGCGGTGAACCAGGACCGCCTCGCCAAGCCGGCCACCCTCGTCGGCCAGCCGCCGAGGAACGCCACCGACCCGATCGTCCTCAAGCGCCAACTGGCCGACGGCGACACCGCGGTGCTGCTGATCAACCAGGACCCGTCCGGCTGGCGGAACATCACCACCACGCTCACCGACCTCGGACTGACCGGCCCCGGTTACACCGCCAAGGACCTCTGGACCGGCGCCACCGGCACCTACACCGGCTCCCTCGGCGGCTGGGTCCCGGCCCACGGCGTCACCATGTACCGCCTCAAGGCCCTGCCCACCACCGTCCCGGCGGCGGTCGTCGGCGACGGTCGGTACCACGGCATCAGCGCCGGCGGCACCGGCGGGCAGGTGCTGGAGATCAACGGCATGTGCTCCGCGCCCGACGGTTCGAGCACCGACATCAACACCTGGTGGGACTGGCACACCTCGGAGCAGTGGAAGTTCACCCCGAACCCCGACGGCACCGTCCGGATCACCGACAACTGCGACACCCCCACCCAGACCCACGGCACCCTGACCGGCGGCAGCGGCAACAGCTCGCCCTGGGTGCTCAACCGCTGGGACCCCAACAGCCCGTACCAGAAGTGGCGGGTCACCCAGAACGCCGCCACCGGCGCGCTGGCCATCACCAACGTCGGCAGCGGACTCGCCCTGGACGCCCCGCGGTCCGCGCCGACGTCCTCCGTGGTCCTCAACCCGCCGAACCCGGCCGCGGCCGGCCAGGCCTGGACGCCGCTGAACTGAGCGGACGCTCCACCGGCCCCGCCCGCCCCGACCCCTCCCGCCGGTCCGACCGGTCTGCCGCCCGGCTCCCCCGCCAGGCCGGCCGGTCTGTTTCCCCCGCCCAACTCCGATCCCTCATTGGAGGATTCGTGCGAACCCCCGACGCCCGACCGGCGCGCCGTGCCGCGTCCGCGCTCACCGCACTAGCCCTGTTCGCCGGCGGCGGCGCCGTGACGGTGGGGCTCCAGCTCGCGACCGCACCGTCGGCCGCGGCCCTCGACAACGGCCTCAACCTGACGCCGCAGATGGGCTTCAACAACTGGAACTCCACCTACTGCGGGGCCCAGTTCAACGAGGCGATGATCAAGGGCATCGCCGACATCTTCGTCTCCAAGGGCCTCAAGGCGGCCGGCTACCAGTACGTCAACCTCGACGACTGCTGGGCGCTGCCCCAGCGCGACGCGAGCGGCAACCTGGTGGCCGACCCGGTCCGCTTCCCGCACGGCATCAAGGCCCTCGCCGACTATGTGCACGGCAAGGGCCTGAAGTTCGGCATCTACTCCAGTGCCGGCGACCACACCTGTGACGTCAAGGGCTTCCCCGGCGGGCTCGGCCACGAGCAGCAGGACGCCGACCTGTGGGCGTCCTGGGGGGTCGACTACCTCAAGTACGACAACTGCAACAACAAGGGCATCGACGCGCGGACCCGCTACAAGGCGATGGGCGACGCGCTGAAGAAGACCGGCCGCTCGATCCTCTACAGCATCTGCGAGTGGGGCAGCACCGGGCCGTGGAACTGGGCGCAGCCGGTCGGCAACTCCTGGCGCACCACCGGTGACATCAGCGACAACTGGCAGAGCATGATCTCCATCGCGCAGGCCAACCAGGGCCTGGCGAACTACGCCAAGGCCGGGGCGTTCAACGACCCGGACATGCTGGAGATCGGCAACGGCGGCATGACCGGCACCGAGTACCGGACCCACTTCAGCCTCTGGGCGCAGATGGCCGCCCCGCTGATGATCGGCACCGACCTGCGGACCGCCGAGCCGGAGACCCTGGAGATCCTCACCAACACCGATGTGATCGCGGTGGACCAGGACCCGCTGGGCAAGCAGGGCTCCGTGGTGTCCCGGGAGAACGGGCTGGTGGTGATGAGCAAGCCGCTGGCGGACGGCAGCCGTTCGGTCACCCTCACCAACGAGGGCTCCTACGATGCCACCATCAGCACCACCGCGCAGGCGGTCGGGATCGGCGGCGCCGAGTCCTACAAGGTCAAGGACCTGTGGTCGAAGAAGATCAGCACCGGCAACGGCGCGATCAGCGCGGTCGTGCCCGGCCACGGCACGGCGATGTTCCGGGTCACCCCGAGCTCGCCGGTCTCCCCGCCCTCGGGCGTGACCCGGCTGAGCGATCTGCCGTTCACCTCGGCGGCCAACTTCTGGGGCCCGGTGGAGCGCGACCGCAGCAACGGCGACCACGTGGCCGGCGACGGCGGGACGATCACCATCCGCGGCGCCCAGTTCGCCAACGGCCTCGGGGTGCACGCCCCCAGTGAGATCGGCTTCCACCTCGGCGGGACCTGCCGCAACCTGGTCACCGACGTGGGCATCGACGACGACGCCTACGGCAACGGCTCGGTGGTGTTCCAGGTCTTCAAGGACGGGGTGAAGGCCGCCGACAGCGGTCCGGTCACCGGCCAGGACCCGGCGCGACGGCTCACCGCCGACCTCAGCGGGGCGCAGGAGCTGAAGCTGGTCGTCACCGACGGCGGCGACGGCACCTCCTGGGACCACGCCGACTGGGCGAACGTCCGGGTCGCCTGCGGCGACGGTCCGGCCGCCGGCACGTACCAGGTCTCCGACCTCAACTGGTCGGCGGCGGGCAACAGCTGGGGCCCGGTCGAGCGCGACATGAGCAACGGCGACAACCAGGCGCGGGACGGCAGCACCATCAACATCGGCGGTGCCACCTACGCCAAGGGCCTGGGCGTCAACGCCTTCAGCGAGATCGTCTACTACCTCGGCGGCGCCTGCTCCTCGATCAGCACCGATGTCGGCATCGACGCCGAGGCCCAGGGCCGCGGTTCGGTCTCCTTCGAGATCTACGCCGACGACACCAAGGTCGCCGACAGCGGTCGGGTCACCTCCGCGTCCGGCGTCAAGCACCTGACGGCGGCGCTGGCCGGGGCCAACGAGCTGCGGCTCGTGGTGACGGACGGCGGCGACGGCACCAACAGCGACCACGCCGACTGGGCCGCTCCGGTGCTCACCTGCTGATGCCCGGACCGTCCTGCACGTTTTGATCGTTCCAATCACCCTGACCGTCCGCCGGTCGCGGGCGGCAGGAGACCGCGGGCGCGGTGCCGGAACCCCGGCGCCGCGCCCGTCCGGCGTCCTCAGACCCTGGTCACGTCACGGGTCCCCGTGCCCGGCCGGACGACGTAGATCCCGGACCCGGGCAGCGTCTCCCGGGAGTCCGCCCGGAGCTGGTCGACGCTGATGGCGGCGGGCCAGCGGGTGCGCAGCTCGGACCAGCGGACCCCGGCGAGATCGACCCCGGCGAGGTCGACCGAGGTCAGGTCGGCGGTGGTGAAGTCGTCCAGGACCTCGGCCAGGAACTCCAGGTCCAGGTTCTCCGGTTCGCCAAGTTCGAGCAGTTCGCCGACCTGCTCGACCAGCACCCGGGACAGGTACTGCACCTCCCGGACCGCGCGGGTGAGGTCCCCGCCGAGCACCGCGAACATGAACACCTCGCAGGCGCGCAGGAATTCGGCGATCGCCGGGTGGTCCGCCGTCCGCACCCGCTTGTCGATCGTGGTCACCATCTCCCGCACCAGGAGCTGTCCGACCCGGCGCGCCCGGTCGATCTCCGGGTAGTGCGGTTCGAGCAGCGCCACGATCTCGTGGGCGAGGTCCCGCAGGCCCCAGGCGAGGGCGGCCCGCCGGTCGAGTTCCTGCGCGATGCCCCGGGCGACCCCCTGGGCGGCGAACACCGCCTGCTGCAGCGGCATCCCGTGGTACCTGCCGAATCCGAGGCCGTAGGTGAGGTCCTGGGCCAGCACCACGGTGCGGATCAGCAGGTCCGCGAGGATGGCCGAGGTGACCAGCGGGTGCCCGCGCAGCACCAGCCGCTGCTCGGGGCCGATCAGCTCGAACCGCTGGTGCATCAGGCCGACGTCGTAGAGGGGGGCGGCCGCTTCCTCGAACTCCGTCCTGGCCGTGCCGCGGGACAGCACGGACACCAGCCCGGCCTCGATGTCGAGCACGGCGTCCAGGCCCTCCGCCAGTTCCTTGTGACGGGCGCACAGCATCACCTCGCGCAGCCCGGCCTCCACGTCCAGATGGGCGTCGAGCCCGTGCAGGAAGGACTTCCGCAGCGTCGCCATCCGGTCCGAGAAGTCACGGGTGCGGCGCTCGGGAGAACCGCGCTCGGCCATCATTCCCCCTCTCGATCGGTCATTCTGCTGGAAACGGTCAGCCGCGCCTTGAACAGGCTGGCGCGGACCGCCGCGGGCCGCATGCCCAGCTCGGCGGCGATCTCCGTCGGCGTGTAGCCGTCCAGCGTCCACGCCAGGACCTGGCGCTGGCGGGCGGGCAGGCCGCCCAGCAGCCGCAGGATCTCCTGCTCGCCCTCCCACTCGGCGGCGTGCCCCGGTGCCGGCAGCAGCGAGGTCGGTTCGAGCGCGAGTTCCTCGATGCTGTCCTCGACCTGGCTGAAGGCGCGCACGAGTTCACGGGACGCGACTCTTCGGCACCAGGCCTCCGGCGACTGGATCCGGTCCCACCGCTCGTACGCCTTGACCATGGTGTCCTGGGCCAGGTCCGCGGCCAGCGCGGCCGGTGCCCCCTGCCACATCAGGAACGCCACCAGCCGGCGGAGGCAGGTGCGGTAGAAGTACGCGAACTCGCCGTGCCGGGCTCCGGTCCCGCTGCCGTCGGCGGGGGCCGGAAGGTGGCCGAGGGACGCCGCCGACGCGGCCTCCCCCTCCGGGCCGGTCTCACTCATGCGCGCCGCGACCCCGCTCCTCGTGCGGCTCCGGCGGTGGTGCGCCGTCCTCGGCCCGGCGCACCCGGAGCGCGAGGACGACGACGACCGGGGGCGGCTGGGGCCGGTCCCGTCGACGCGGTCGTAACTGCCCCACCAGCGTGACCGAGGCACCCACCAACCCCAGCACACCCGCCACCACCGAGCCCGTCACGGGATCCACCTTCGCTCCTGTCGTCGTCACCAACACTGTTGCAACCAGGAGTCCCGGGAGGGCCGTCGCGTTAACCCGCGGGCGGATTCCGGGGATTCTGTTACACAACGACCGGCCGCGCACGAGGACCCCCGGGCCGCCGCCTCAGTGAGTGCGGCCCGGGGGTCCTCGCGGGCGGTGTCACCGCGTCATGTAGACGCTGTCCATGAAGTCGACGATCTGCTGGTCCGTCAGCCGCTGGCCCTCGCGGTGGCCCGTCGCGAGGTCGGCCTCGCTGATCATGCCGACCAACCGGTCGCCGTCGATGACCGGGATGCGGCGGATCTGGTGCTGCTCCATCTTGTGGAGCACCGCGTCCATGCTGTCGTCCGCGTGCACGCAGTGCAGGTGACCGGCCAGCTCCATGGCCTTCATCGCCGCCGGGTCACGCCCCTCGGCGATACACCTGACGATGATGTCGCGATCGGTGATGATGCCCTTCAGCTTCTGGTCCGGGCCGCAGATCGGGAGGGCGCCGACGTTCATGTCGCGCATCATCCGGGCGGCGTCGGCGAGGCTCTGGTCGGCGGCGACGCACTGGGCGCCGGCGTGCATGATGTCTCGGGCAGTAGTCACGGGGACTCCTCCTCAGGGTCTCCCCCGAGCACCGGGTGTTCCGGTGCGCCCACCCTACGCACGGGTGCCGGGGGTCCGCGAGCGGATCCGGGGCGGCCGTTGCCGAGCGTGATCGGGGCGGCCGTTGCCGGGCGTGATCGGGGCGGCCGTTGCCGGGCACGGCCGCGACCCGGCGGGAGGATACTGGGGGCGTGACGGAGGAGTTCGCCGGGGCGCCCGGGGCGGTGCGGGCGCCTGACCGGACAGCGGTGACGGCCGCCCCCGACCTGGTCGACGAGGCAGTCCGGGCACGGCCCGCCACCGCGCTGCGTCCCTATGTGGCCTGGTACTCGGGATACCGCCAACGGGGTGTGCCGCCCGCCCTGCACCGGGGCCTGCCGTCCCCGTACCTGACCTTCATCGTGACCCTGGACGAACCGCTCACCATCGCGGGCCACCCGGACCCGGCGCAGCCCCCCGGCCGGTTCGCCACCCTGCTCGGCGGGCTGCACACCGCCCCGGCGCTGATCAGCCACGACGGCCGGCAGTCCGGCATCCAGGTCGCCGTCCACCCGCTCGCGGCGCGGGCACTGTTCGGGCTGCCGGCCGGGGAGCTCGCCGAGTCGGACGTACCGGCGGAGGCGGTGCTCGGCGCGGTGGCCGAGCGGCTCCAGGAGGCCGTGCGGGAGGCGCGGACCTGGCCGGAGCGGTTCGCGGCACTGGACGGCGCGCTGCTGCGGCTCGCCCACCCCTCCGGCCGGGTGCCGCCCGAGGTGCTGCGGGCCTGGGACGCGCTCCGGCGCAGCGGCGGGGCCCTGCCGGTGGCCGCGCTCGCCGAGGAGACCGGCTGGAGCGGCCGCCACCTGCAGGACCGGTTCCGCCGGGAGACCGGGCTCACGCCGAAGGCCGCCGCCCGGGTGATCCGGTTCGACCGCGCCCGGCGGCTGCTGGCCGCGCCCGGTCCGGCGCCCCGGCTGGCGGAGCTCGCGGTGCGCTGCGGGTACTTCGACCAGGCCCATCTGGCGCGCGAGTTCCGCACGCTCGCGGGGTGCGCGCCGACGGTCTGGCTCGCCGAGGAGGGGCCGGACGCGGCGAAGTTCCGAAACGTCCAAGGCGGGGCGGCCGGGCCGGGGCCAGAGTGGGAGGCATGACGGCGGACCGGCCCCCACCCGGGCGGGTCGCCCCGAACGGAGGAGGTACCGGCCATGGACGCCGACAGCGTGAGCAACGGTGGCGCCGGCAGCACGGCTGCGGGCACCGGCGACGGGGCGGCGCCCGCCCCGCAGGTCTGGCCCAGTCTGCGGGCCCGTGACGCCCGGGCGCTGATCCGCTTCCTGACGGAGGCGTTCGGCTTCGAGGAGGTCGTCGCCTACGGCGAGGGCGAGTTCGTGGCCCACGCCGAACTGGCGTGGCCGGAGGGCGGCGGGATCATGCTGGGCTCCGACCGGCCGGCTCCCGAGGGCGGCGAGCCCTGGCCCGGCGGTCCCGGGACCTTCTCCGCCTATGTGGTGACGGCGGACCCGGACGCCCTGCACGCGCGGGCGGCCGCCGCCGGGGCGCGGATCACCACCGCGCCGTACGACACCGACTACGGCTCGCGCGACTTCGCCGCCGCCGACCCCGAGGGCAACCACTGGTACTTCGGCAGCTACCCGGGTGCCCCGCGCCCTTCGGCGGGCTGAGCGGTGCGGGCCGCCGAGCCGTCGGGCCCGGTCCCAGGACCGGGCCCGGCCGACGATTGGGCGGCCGTGGAGCGGCTGCGGGCCGTCTGCCTGGCCCTGCCCGAGGTGGACGAGCGGGTCAGCCACGGCGAGCCCACCTGGTTCGCCGGCGTCGGCCGCCGGGCGCGGGTGTTCGTGATGCTCGCCGACCACCACCACGACGACCGCCTCGCGTTCTGGTGCCCGGCGGCGGCCGGAGCGCAGGAGTTCCTGGTCGCCGAGGAGCCGGAGCTCTTCTTCCGCCCGCCCTACGTCGGCCACCGGGGCTGGATCGGCGTCCGCCTCGACGTCCCGCCGGTGGACTGGGAGCGGGTAGAGGACCTGGTCGCGGACGCGCACGCCCTCGTGACCGGCCGGAGTGCCGGGCCGTGACCGGATGCCGTCATGCCTTGATGTGATTTTTAGGTCATGTGACCTAGTTTTTGCGTATGACCACTTCGGAGAACACCCGGACCCCCGACACCGACAAGCACGACCGCCTCGACCTCCTCACGCTCGACCCCCGCGGACCGGTCCTGCTGGTCGGCGGCTACGGGACGGTCGGCGGTGAACTCGCCCGTCTGGTCGCGGCCGAGCGCCCCGTCCTGCTCACCGGCCGCTCCGAGCAGCGGGGCGCGGCCCTCGTCCACGAACTCGGCGGCGCCCCGCACGCCGCCGTCCGCCGCTGGGACCTCGCCGACCCCGCCCCCTTCAGCGCGGCGGTGAGCGCCGTCGTCGGCGTCGTCAACGACCCCGACGACCGGGTGCTGCGGGCGGCGGCCCGCGCCGGCGTCCCGTACGTGGACGTCACCCGCTGGACCGTCCGGCTCCAGCGGGCCGCCACCGTGGCCGCGCTGCTGCGCCCCACCGCGCCGGTGCTGCTCTCCTCGGCCTGGATGGGCGGCGTGGTCGGACTCGTCGCGGCCGCGCTGGCCGAACGCCTCGGCGGGGCGGACCGGGTCGAGACCGCGATCCGCTGGGACCTCGCCGACCGGGCTGGCGCGGACTCCGTGGAGTTCATGGACCGGCTGGGGCTGGACTACGAGGTGATCAGCGAGGGCCGACGCCGCACCGTCGCCCCGCTGACCGAGGCGCACACCGTCCGGATCGGCGACCACCCCACCCGGGTCGCCCGGATCGACACGCCCGAACAGTTCACCCTGCCGCTCACCCTCGGCACCACGACCGCCACCACCCGGATCGGCTTCAGCTCCGACCTCAGCACCCGGGCCCTGCTGGCCGCCAAGCACACCGGCTTCTTCCGCTGGGGCCGGGGCGAGCGCTGGCAGTCCGCCCGCCGCGCCCTGCTGTACTCCCCCGGCGCGGGCGGCACCGCACTGCTGCGCGTCGAGGTCGGGCACGCCGGCCGCACCCTCACCGCGGTCGTCGAGGACCGGGCCGGCCAGGCCCACCTCACCGCCGTCGGCGGCCTGCTCGCCCTCCGCCGCGCCCTCGGCTCGGACGGCGCGGCGGCGGCACCGGCCGGCGTCTCCTTCCCGGAGCAGACCCCCCGGCCGGGCCGGGTGGTGGCCGACCTCGCCGCCCTGGGGGTCGCGGTCGACATCAGCTCCGTTCCGGGCTTGGATGCTGCTGCATGAGCACCACACCCGACCGGGGCACCGATGACGCTTCGCCCGACCCGTCCGCCACCCCGGCACGAGGGCGGGGGCGGAAGGGCGCGGAACGGCGGGAGGCCCTGCTGGACGCGGCCGAGGAGGTCCTGGTCGCCGAGGGCGGACCGGAGTGGACGATGCGGGCCGTGGCCGCGGCGGCCGGCGTACGGCTCGGCCACCTCCAGTACTACTTCCCCACCCACGCGGACCTGGTGGGCGCCGTACTGGAGCGGGTGCTGCGGCGGTCGGCCGAACGGCTGGCGCCCCTGCTCTCCGCCGACCCCAGCGCCCCCGAGTCGGCCGCCGGAGTGGTCACCACGCTGCTGGCCGAGCAGGAGGACGCCCGCCTGATGCGCCTGTTCGTCGAGGTGTGGGCACTGGCCGCCCGGGACGCGACCGTGGCGGCGGCCGTCCGCGGCTTCTACGGCGACTACCGGGACCAGGTGACCGCCTTCCTCGCCCGCCGCCACCCCGACCTGCCGGAGGAGGAACGGCGCGCCCGCGCCGGGGTGTTCATCATGCTGATCGAGGGCGCCTCCCTGTTCCGCTCCGACGTGGCGGGCGAACGCGACCCCGCCACCGACGAGACCCTGGTCCGCACCGCCCTCGCCCTGCTCGGGCCCTGACCTTCGGAGGCTCAGTACCGCCTGGCGCCACGCCGCACACGCTGTCCGGTCGGCAGTGCGACAACGCACCAACTGCACTTCGAATCCTGCCATTTGGAGGCCAGGAGAGACCGGATCGAGTGCGGTGGTGATCGCTCGCCGATCACGTCGATCCCCGAACAGCCTGTGTGCTACGTTCCGTGGTCCAACCGAAAATAGGCGACCCCGGCGGTGCTACCAACACCCCGGGGTCCGGCAACAGGAGCTACAACTCCCGATGCGCGTCCATCGTAGCGCCCACGTGCGCAATTTCACCGTGCTGCCCAACGCCGTACTCCAGTACCGACGGCTCTCCTACACCGCCCGCGGCCTGCTCGCAGACCTCCTCTCCCGACCCGACGGCTGGCGCGAGGACGGCCGCCACATGGCCGACACCAGCCCCCAGGGCCGAGGTGCGATCCGCAAGGCCCTGAAGGAACTGGCCGAGGCGGGCTTCTACCGGGTCGAGAGAATCCGCATGCCGGACGGCACGATCATCACCGAGACCCACGTCTACGACACTCCGCAGCCAACGGCTCCGGGTGTCACCCGTCCGGTCTCCGGTCCGGCGACCGCCGGTGGTACTGACGTCCTTGTAAAGGACCTGGTGCAAGAAACCTCCCTCCCCGCCGAGCAGGAGGAGACCGCCCAACAGCCCATGACGGTGCCGGACGAACAGGTCCGCGAGGCGGTCGCCACGCTGTTCCGGGTGATCCGCCCCGAGCCGCGCCTGCGGCTCGGACAGGCCGAAGCCGAGGAACTCGCACCCCTCGTCGCACGGTGGCTGGAGCGCGGCGCGACCCGGGCGGACCTCGCCCAAGCCCTTCTGCCGGGCCTGCCCACCCCGGTGCACTCGGCGGCTGCGGTGCTCCGCCACCGCCTGGAACGCAAGATACCGCCCGTGCAGCCCGTCGTACGGCTCGCGCCGGCCCGGTACGCCGAGTGCGCCCCGTGCCACGACCCCGTACCGCGGCCGGGCATCTGCCGCCCCTGCGCGGGCCTCGGCGAGCGCACGCCCGCCCCCGGGGGAGACGGGACGGTCGCCCGAAGCGGGGCGGCCCGTGCCAGGGAGGCCCTGTGTGCGGCACGATCAGTTGGACTGGTCCTCGGCAGCCTGGTCCCGACCGGGCCTTGTCCGGCCGATCAGTTGAGCAGTCGAGCATAAACTCCGGCCATGAACGTTGTGGTTGTCGGCTTTGGCTGCCTGTTCGGCCTCGGTGCTTGCTACGGCGCACGGGAGACCGTCCGGGTGCACCGAATACGCAATCACGGCGCGCGCGCCGTCGGCGAGGTCGACCACATCCGGACCGACACCGACGGCGACGGAGACCTCCAGCACCACCCGGTGATCCGCTTCGCCCTCCCGGACGGCAGGACGGTGCTGGCGGAGAGCGCCACCGGCATGCCGGGCTTCTGCCCGCTCAGCCCGGGTGAACAGGTCGAGGTCGCCTACCACCCCCGCCGGCCCGAACTGATCGTCATCCCCGGCTTCGACGGGCCCGCCAACCCGTGGCTTTACGGCTGCCTCACGTTGTTCCTGGCCGGCTTCTCCGCCCTGTTTCTGTTCGCCGCGTTCATTTCGTTGTGACGGCGGGCGAACCCCGCGATACCGGGAATCACGATGTGCGGCTCGGGCAGCACGGGATCACCTTGCCGGGCTGGGTCCGCGATCGGATTCAGCGGCGCCGTCGGTAACCAGGCCGCCGATCGGCTCCCACTCGTGTTCCAGGATCGAGTAGGTGATCGAGTCGCGCCACGCCCCGTGGACGAAGACGTGGTCCCGGATCCGGCCGTCCTCGGTCATCCCGGCCCGGAGCAGGGTCCGGGCCGAGGCCGCGTTGAGCGGTGCCCGGGCGGCCCAGATGCGGTGCAGGCCGAGGACGTTGAAGCCCAGGGCGCAGAGCAGGTGGACGGTCTCGGTGCCGAGGCCCTTGCCCCATGCGGCCGGGTGGAGGGCGAAGCCGATGGTGGCGGCCTGCTGCGGCTCGGTGGCCAGGCGCGCGTAGCCGATCAACCGGTGCTCACCGCGTCGGGTCACGGCCAGGCAGTACTCAGTACGCGGGGTGGCGTGCGCGGAGTCGATGGAGCGGGCAGTGATCGCGTCGACCTGCTCGCGGCTGCGGGGTTCGAAGCTGAGGTGCCGGGTGGCTTCGGGGTCACCGTAGATCGCCAGGAGGTCGCCGGTGTCCTCGGGCTCGACCTCGCGCAGCACCAGGTTGGGGCCGGTCAGGCGGAGTGGGGTCATGGCTGCCCAGCCTATCCGCGGGATCACCGGACGAGGGCCGAGGTGGGGGTGGTGGTGAAGGCCTCGATCTCCTGGCGCAGACCGGCCGCCGCGCCGCCGCTGCTGCGACGGCCGGCGCCGTGCAGGGCGGCGTGGACGCGTTGGGCGCTGCTGACGATGCCGAAGTTCCTTTGCTCGACGGGGAGGTCGAGTACGGGGCGGACGGCCTCGGCGGCGCCCTCGATCTCGCCGCAGGCGATGCGGGCGAGGGCGAGGTCGGTCTGGGCGCCTGCCTGGTCACCGAAGGCCCACTCGTCCTCGGTGGCGTTGCGGTAGGCGGAGACGGCGGTTTCGGACCGGCTCTCACCGAGGGCCGCGTCTTCCCCGAGCTGCACCGTGGCCTCGGCGACGTAGTAGAGCTGGCGGGGCAGCGGGAAGGTCATGATGCCGCCGAAGGCGTCGAGGTCATCGGGTTCGGCGGTCGCGCGGGCCTCCTCGGCCTGCTGGATGGCGGTGCGGGTGGCCTCGCCGTCGCCGAGGAGGGAGTGGGCGCGGGCGGAGAGACAGGCCAGCCAGACGCTGGTGGTGCCGCGGACGTTGCCGATGGCGCCCTGTCCGAGGGCGGCGTAGCGGCCGAGTTCGTCTGTTATGACGATAGCCGTGGTCGCTCGACAGGAAACCCGTTCGAGGTCGTCTCGACCCAGATGACGGTGGCCGTGACGGCAGTCATGACGCGCACCGGCATGGCTCACCCCTCGGGACGGCGGGACGGTGACGGTGGCCGCGTCGTATCGGTGCCGCACCTGGCGTCGTCATCCTGAACACCACCTCGCTGTCCGTGTATTGCCGACAGCGAAGCGTGAGATCAAGGGCGCTGGGATCGGCGCCCTGTCGACCCGTCCAGCACCACGTGCGTTCCGGCTGGCCATGCCGCGAGCCGGCAACGGGAGGGAACCAATGGACAGCACCCTGACCGCTCTGGCCGGGCAGATCGCCCAGCTGGACGCCGTGGACTCCGCCCACCTGGAGCGGATGCGCCACGAAGCCCTGACCGTCCAGGCCCCCTGGAGGGCGGAGTACGGCGCCTACCAGTCCGGCGGCTGGTGGACCACGTCCCTGATGAACGCCTCCGGCGACGCCGCCGACGTGACGATCGGCGACTGCGCCGCCCGGCCGACCGACCTGCTGGGCCGGATGCCGGCCACCGCCGCATTCCTGGCCGACCTCGGCCTGGACTTCATGTGGGTGCGGCTCGCCCGGCTGGAGGGCAACGCCTTCCTCTGGGAGCACCGCGACTACGACGAGCTCGACCAGGTCGAACGGCACCGGCTGCACGTCCCGCTTCACACCAACAGGTCCGCCTTCCTGGTAACCGGCGGCACCAAGGTGCACATGGCGGGCGGGCGGATCTGGCGACTCACGCCGACGTACGCCCACGGCGTTTGCAACCTGCTCGGCCCGGACCGGATCCACCTGATCGCCGACGTGTACGCCGACGACGCCTACCGGCACTTGGCCCGCCGCCCCGCGCTCAGCCCGGTGGTTGCGGAGCCGCTGCCCGTCGCCGACCGGACGGCCCTGGCCACGCGGCTGGAGAGCGCCCGCAACATGGCCACCCTCGGCTACACAGAGGCGGCCGAGCGGATGCTGCTTCGACTCTTCTACACCTACGCCCTTCCGGAGGGCACGGTCTACGACCTCATCGCCGAACTGCACACCGCCCTCGGCGACATGGCGGCCGCAGCCAGCTGGGAGACCGCCAAGCGCCGCCTGCTCGCCATCCCCGCCTGATCCCAGCCGCACCTACGCGCGAAAGGAAGAAGCACATGCCAACCCTGCAACTGGCGGCGATCACCCAGGCCAACCGGCCCGCGCAGCTGCCGCTGCTGTCGAAGCTCGCCGACATCCTGGCCACCTCCCCAGCGGTGACCCATCTGATGGTCCGCGGGTCGCTGGCCCACGGCACAGCCGACCGCCTGTCCGACGTCGATCTTGTCGCCGGTGTCCACGATGCCCGGTTCCCGTCGTTCGTCGAGGCCCTGGACACCCTGATGCCGGTCGAGGCCGGCGCCCTGCTGCCCGGTTGGCGCGACACGATCGTCGCCGACCTGGGCGGCGTCGGGATGGTCTTCCTCGTCCCGGACGAGGGGAAGCTCCACCAGATCGACCTCTACGTCGCACCGGCCTCCCGGATTCCGCGGCTGCAGGAGACGGTCAACACCGCCGTCCTCCTCGACCGCCGGCCCGGCCCGGTCGCCGCGCCCGACGTCGCGGCGGCCGAGAGCTTCGCCGCCACCTTCATCGCCCGGCCGCGCTCCTGCGCCGAGCTGCTGATCGAGCACCTGGTGCTGGCCGTTCTCCTGCACAAGCGGATCAAGCGCGGCCAGCGGTTCGTGGCGTACTCCGAGTGGCACCGGCTGCACACGGCCACGAAGGACCTGATCAAGACCGCCCTGGCCCCCGCCTCACGATTCTGGGGCTGGTACCAGCTGCGCGAGGAGATCGCCGTCACCCCGATCGGCCGCGCCTGCCTGGCCGACCTGGACGCCGCGATCAGTGGCCCGGCCATCCCGGAGGCGGCCGACGTCGCCGAGGCGATCGACCGGGTGCTCGCTCTGACCGAGCGGGCCTGCCCGCAGGCGCTCGACGGCCTGCACGACGCCGTCGCCGCCTACCGCACCTACCAGGAGCAGGCATGAACGCACTCC
Organism: Streptomyces sp. XY431; assembly: GCF_001279805.1. Taxonomy (NCBI): domain Bacteria; kingdom Bacillati; phylum Actinomycetota; class Actinomycetes; order Kitasatosporales; family Streptomycetaceae; genus Streptomyces; species Streptomyces sp. XY431. The sequence continues at coordinate 14,569 of NZ_LGDO01000505.1, read as the reverse complement.
ACCTCGCGGGCCCGGCCGCCAGCCGGGCCCGCGAGGGCCTGACCGCCGTCTTCTTCGGCGGCGTCGTCCCCGCCTCCGCCCAGGAGGAGACACTGGCCGAGGAGATCGGCCGGGCCATGGCCCAGGCCGGATACCAGCTCCTGCACGGCGGCTACAACGGGCTCATGGAGGCCGTTGCCCGCGGAGCCGCAGGCCAGGGAGCCACGGTCACCGCCGTCACGCTGATCGGCAAACACGACGAGTGGGGCGCGTTCAACCCGCACACCACCCTGTCCGTCCACGTGCCCGACCCCGGCGCCCGCCTCAACCACTACCTGGACAACGCCGACCTGGTCGTCGCCATGGGTGGCGGGGCCGGCACCCTCCACGAGCTGACCGCCGCCCTCTACTACGCGACCACCATCCGGCCCGTACCGGTCTGTCTCGCGGGCGCGTCGGCCCTGCGCCTGCTCGCCTTCCTGCGAGAGGAACGGTGGCTGTACGAAACCCCGACCCGGCCGCTCGGATTCCTCGCCACCGCCGATTCCGCCGACGCCTTCCGCGCCCACCTGATCGCGCTCGACACCACTCCGATCGGAGGAACATGACCCCCCGCACCCCGTCGGCCGGCCTCGCCGCCCGGCTCGCCGAAACCGCTTGCGTCAACGCCCCGTTCAAGCTCGCCGACGGCGGCCGACTCGACGCGTACTTCGACGAGTACCGGCTCGCCTCCGACCCCGCGCTCCTGCGCGACACCGCCACCGCCATGGCTGACCTCGTTCCCGACGACGCTGAGGTGCTCGCCGGTATCGAACTCGGCGGCATCCCCCTCGTCGTGGCGCTGTCCGCCGCCACCGGTCTGCCCGCTGTCTTCGTGCGCCGCAAGCCCAAGGGCTACGGATCGTTCCACCAGATCGAAGGCCTGCCCATCGACGGCCGCCGCATCGTCCTGATCGACGATGTGGTCCGCTCCGGCGGCCAACTGCTCCACATGGCACGGATCCTGCGGATGGTGGGCGGACCGGTTACCCACGCGCTGTGTGTCCTGGAACGCCCACTCGGCGGCCGGACGCTGCTGGCCGATCACCGCGTCACGCTGCACTCGCTGTTCACCGAGGCCGACCTGCCGGCGCCACGCCCGGGTGGTGGTGCCGCGTGAAGCGGGCCGTGCTCCTCGACCTCGACGGCGTCCTCGTCGACAGCCGGGACGCCCGTCCCGAGCTCGCCCCTGACGGCGTCCTGCCCTTGCTTGTCGGCATCGGCCGTCAGGGGGACAACTCCAAGCGATCTTGACCCCGGAGCCGCTACTGTTGGTGGCGCAGTCGCAGCGCATTGTTGCGTCGCTGTCGGCTGCGCCACCTCAGAACGACGGATACCGGAGTCATGGTCTACACCGTGGGGGCGCGAGCTATCTGCGTCGAGCTGGAGAACTGAGAACCACTCAGTCCCTGTTCTCGGCCCGGCTCGGCGTGTGATTACCCCCCACCTCTCCGCGACTCTTCCGTGAGGGCCCTATCGCCATGCGCTCGACGCAGATCCGCTCCACCTTCCTGGACTTCTTCACCTCGCGCGGCCACCGCCACGTCCCGTCCAGCCCGCTCATCCCCTCCGACCCGACCCTGCTGCTGGCCAATGCCGGCATGAACCAGTTCAAGCCCTACCTCCTGGGCGAGGTCACACCGGAGTACCCCCGCGCCACCACCATCCAGAAATGCGCCCGCACCTCCGACATCGACAACGTCGGCCGCACCAACCGGCACGCCACGTTCTTCGAGATGATGGGCAACTTCTCCTTCGGCGACTACTTCAAGGCCGACGCCATCGCCTATGCCTGGGAACTTCTCACCCAGGGCTACAACCTGGAGAAGAACCGGCTCTGGATCACCGTCCACCAGGACGACGACGAGGCCGAACAGCTCTGGCGCAAGATCGGCGTCCCCGCCGAGCGCATCCAACGCCTCGGCGCGGACAACTTCTGGGACATGGGCGTCCCCGGTCCCTGCGGTCCTTCCTCCGAACTCAACTACGACCGGGGACCGGCCTTCGGCCGCGAAGGCGGACCGGCCGTCGACGGCGAACGCTACGTCGAGATCTGGAACCTCGTCTTCATGCAGTCCATGCGCGGCGAGGACGACGACAACGGCACCTTCCCGATCCTCGGCGACCTCGCCCAACAGAGCATCGACACCGGCCTCGGACTCGACCGCCTCGCCGCGATCCTCCAGGACGTCGAGAACGTCTGCAGCACCGATCTCCTCCTACCCACCCTGACCACCGTCCAGAAACTCGCCGGCCGCGACTACCCGGGCAGCGGCTCCGCCGAAGGCGAGGAGAAAGTCTCGTTCCAGGTCGTCTCCGAGCATGCCCGCTCCATTGCCTACCTCATCGCCGACGGTGTGCTGCCCGCCAAGGACGGCCGCGGCTACTTCCTGCGCCGCCTGATGCGCCGTGCGATCCGCCACGCCCGCACGCTCGGCATCGACCAGCCCGTCCTCGCCCCGGCCACCGCCAGCGTCATCGCCAACCTCGGCGACGTCTGGCCCGAACTCACCTACCAGGCAAGCCTCATCGAGCAGGTCGTCACTGCCGAGGAAGAATCCTTCACCCGCGCCCTCACCCAGGGCACCCGGCTGCTCAACGCCGCCATCACCCGAAGCCGCGACAGCCGCTCCACCACCCTCACCGGTGAGACCGCCTTCGAGCTGCACGACACCTACGGCTTCCCCGTTGAGCTGACCATCGAGGCCGCCCGCGACGCCGGTCTGACCGTCGACGAGGACCGCTTCACCACCCTGCTCGCCGAACAGCAGAAGCGCGCCAAGGCCGGCGGAAAGGCCAAGACCTCCGAGGCCCTGCGCCGACAGGACGTCTACCGCGAACTGTCCTCCCGCCACGGCCGCACCGACTTCGTCGGCTACGACCGCCTCGACACGGAGGCCACCGTCCTCGGCCTCATCTCCGACGGCACCGTCGTACCCGGCACCGACCAGGGCAGCACCGTCGAACTCGTCCTCGACCGCAGTCCGTTCTACGCCGAGTCCGGCGGCCAGGTCGGCGACACCGGCACCATCCGTACCGCCTCCGGCGTGCTCCTGGATGTGCTGGACACCAAGCTCGGCCTGGAAGGCTTCCACGTCCACACCGTCCGCGTCCGTGAAGGCGAGATCCGCAGCGGCGAGCAGGCCGAAGCCCTCGTCGACGGCCCGCGACGCGACGCCGTCGCCCGCTCCCATTCCGCCACCCATGTCCTGCACGCCATGCTCCGCCGTACCCTCGGCGACCACGCCCGCCAGCACGGCTCTCTCGTCGACGCCGGCCGCCTGCGCTTCGACTTCGCCCACTCCTCCGCCGTCGACCCCGCCCAGCTCGCCGCCATCCAGGTCCTCGCCAACGACCACCTCCTCGACGACCCGGAAATTCGCATCTGGCACGCCACCCGTTCCGAAGCCGAGGCCGCCGGAGCCACCGCCCTGTTCGGCGAGAGGTACGGCGACCACGTCCGCGTCGTCGACATCGGCGACTTCTCCCGCGAACTCTGCGGCGGCACCCACGTGGGTCACGGCTCCAACGCCGGCCCCGTCCGTATCCTCGGCGAAGCCTCCATCGGCTCCAACCTCCGCCGCATCGAAGCCCTCACCGGCCGCGACGCCCTCACCTACCACGACACCGAACGCCGCCTCCTCGAAGAACTTTCCGCCCTCCTCGGCACCCGCCCCCAGGAGGCCCCCGATACCCTCCGCAGGCGCCTCGACACCCTTGCTGCCGCACAGCAGGAACTCGCCCGCCTTCGCGACGCCGAGCTCCGAACCCGGGCCCAGCAGTTCGCTGTCTCCGCCCGCCCTGTCCCCGGCGGCCGGATCGTCACCGAGAGGGTCACCGGCGTCGGCCCGGTTGAACTCCGCACCCTGGCCACCAACACCGCCGACCTCCTGAGCAACGACCACGCCGTCGTCGTCCTCGGAAGCGAACACGACGGCAAGGCCCTCCTCGCCGCCGCCGTCACCCCCAGCCTCCATGCCACCGGCACACAGGCGAGCAAGTTCCTCACTGGCGCCGCCCGCGCAGTCGGCGGCGGCGCCGGCGGGAAGGGGCCCATCGCCAGCGCTGGTGGCCGCCGTCCCGAGGTCCTCGACGAGGCACTCACCATCGCTGCCAGGGACGCTGCCCAGGCCCTGGGCCAGTAAGGCCGGCCGCTGGCGCGTACGGTCGGCGTCTCCCCGCCGGGAGACGCCGACCACACGTTCTCACCGTTCTGGGCCTGCCGCGGCAAGGTCTTTCAGAAGGACCACACTCTCGTAGTTGGTCACGTCCCACCGCCACGTCCCGATCGGTGCGTACCCCCGCCTGCGATACCAGCCGACCAGCTCAACGGCCTCGACCGACGTATCGATGACCGCTTCCGCGGCCCCGAGAGCGATGATGCGGTCCTCTGCCACGGTCAGCAGCCGTTGTCCGAGGCCCGTCCCCTGGCACGCGGGATCCACAACGAGCTGCCAGAACGAGCCCGCGTCGGCTGGTGCCGGATATCCCGCAGGCACCGCGTACGGTGCTGCCACTGTCACCGACCCGACCAGCTCAGCGCCCTGGAAGGCAAGCCAGCACTCTCCCCTCCCGGCCCGGATTGCCGTGTCCTGTACGGACTGGTAGGACGCGAAGAAGACCCTGCCGGCCGTTGCGTGAGCGGCGTATGCACGGTGCAGGAGCAGGGTGAGTTCCTCGGCTGAATCAGCATCGGTGAACCGCCGTATTGAGATGCCTCTTCCAGGGCCGGCCGACTGGCCGTGGACGTTGCGCAAGATCACAACGAACAGTTTCGCTCCGATGCAGCCTGCGGGCCTCCGGGAACACCTGCCCGCCGGTTCGACCTCGCCGTCACGGTGGAGCGGACCGAGCCCAATTGTCCTGACCGGGACGGCGACCACCGGTGGTCGCCGTCCCGGTCACCCGGGCGGCTGTCAGGCCAGGTCGGTGAGGAGTTGGAGGTCCGGCGGGCCGGCCAGCAGGGTGGCGCCGGCGGCGAAGGCTTCGGCCATGTGCGGCGCGGCGAGGTGGGCGTCGAAGTCGGCCCGGCTCGCCCACTGTTCGACGACCACCCAGGACGCGGGGTCGAGCGGGTCCTGGTACGGGCGGTAGAACAGGCAGCCCGGCTCGGCCAGCGTCGGCGCGACCAGCGACAGCGCCTGGGCCCGCACCAGCTCCTCCTGCCCCGGTGCGGCCTTCAGTCTGGCGACAGCGGTGATCGGTCCACTCATTACGTCCCCCTGGATTCCGGTGATCATCAGCGATCACCGGTGGCCAACAGAACCCGGGCACCACCTATTCCGGCCGTCGCACCGACGGCGGGCCCCGCCGGGACGGCTCGCGCCGCGCCCCCGTCGCGGGCAGACTGGCCGCGACGGGCCCGGTGGACCCGGGAACGCGCGCAGCCCCGGAGGCGGCGATGCCGCAGATGACGGTCGACGGGCGCACCCTCGCGCTCTCGCACCTGGACAAGGTCTACTACCCCCGGACCGGCACCCCCAAGGGCGAGGTCCTGCGCTACTACGCCGCCGTCCACACCGCCCTGCTGCCGCATCTGCGCGACCGCCCGGTGTCCTTCCTGCGCTGCCCGGACGGCGTGGCGGCCGAGGTGTTCGTGGCGAAGAACCCGCCGCCCGGCACGCCCGACTGGGTGCGCACGGTGGAGGTGCCGAGCAACAGCGGCGAGCTGCGCCAGGTGGTGCTGGAGGACGGCGCCGGGCTGCTCTCGGTGGTCAACCTGGGCTGTCTGGAGCTGCATGTGCCGCAGTGGCACGCCGCCGCGCCCGGGCTGGCCGACCGGCTGGTGCTGGACCTCGATCCGGGCGCGGGGGCGGACGTCCTCACCTGTCGCACCGTGGCCGGGCTACTGCGCGAGCGGCTCGCGGCGGACGGCCTGGACGTCTGGGTGAAGACCTCCGGCGGCAAGGGCCTCCATCTGCTGGTGCCGCTGGAGCCGACGCCGAGCGCCAAGGTGTCCGCCTACGCGAAGGAGCTGGCGGCCGAGCTGGAGGCGGCCCGCCCGGAGCTGGTCGTGCACACCATGGCGAAGGCCCGCCGCACCGGCCGGGTGCTGGTCGACTGGTCGCAGAACTCGGCGAAGAAGACCACGGCCGCCCCGTACACGGTGCGGGCGCAGGAGCGGCCGACGGTGTCGGCGCCGCTGTCCTGGGCCGAGCTGGACGCGGCCGGGTCGGCGGCGGAGCTGGTGTTCACGATCGCCGAGGTGCCGGAGCGGCTGGCGGCCCACGGCGATCCGCTCGGGCCGCTGCTCGACCCGGCGCGGGCCCGGCCGCTGCCCACGGCCGCGCCGCGTCGGACCAACACCGGAGCCGGAGCCGGAACCGGAGCCGGAGCCGAGACCTCCGCCGCCGCGCCCCCCGACGACCGCGACCCGGTGGTCCTGACGCCCCCGGTGGAGGTGATGCGCCCGGCCGCCGTGCCCGCCGTGCCGCCGGCGGACGGCCTCGGCGGCGCCGGGGTGCTCTACGAACTGAAGCTGGACGGCTTCCGCTGCGTGGCCTTCGCCCGGGGTCCGGACCGCCCGCCGTTCCTGCAGTCCCGCTCCGGAAGGGACCTCGCCGCCGAGTTCCCGCCGATCGCCGCCGCCGTCGCCCGGCTGCCGGCCGGACTGGTGCTGGACGCGGAGCTGGTCGCCTGGCGCGGTGGCCGGTTCGCCTTCGAGGAGCTGCTGCGGACCAGGCGGGACGGGGCCGCCGAGGGCGTGGCGCTGGGCCTGATCGCCTTCGACGTGCTCGCCCTGCCCGGCCGGGACGTCCGCTCCCTGCCGCTGGCCGACCGGCGGCGGTTGCTGCTGGCCGCGCTGGCCGAGGTGCCGCCGCCGGTCCAGCCGGTCCTGGCGACCACCGACCGGGCCGAGGCGCTGACCTGGATGGAGCAGCTCGCCGACACCGGCGTGGAGGGGCTGGTCTGCAAGGCAGCCGGTTCGGCGTACCGGCCGCGCGGGGCGGGCCGGGTCTGGGTGAAGTACCGGCGCGGCGACACCGTGGACGCCACCGTCCGCGCCGTGACCGGACCGGCCGCGCGGCCCCGGGCGGTGGTTCTGGAGCTGGACGACGGCCGGGTGCTGCTGTCCTCCCCGCCGCTGTCGCCGCTCCAGTCCCGGCAGGTGGCGGAGCTGGCGGCCGGACGGCTCGGCGCGCCCGTCCACGATCCGCAGTACGGCGACGTCCGGCCGCTGACCGTCCCGCTGCGGGCCGAGGTGACCGTGACCGGCCGGCCGCCGACGGCCCTCTTCGTCCGCCTGCGCGGCGACTGAGCGCCCGCGCCGTCAGTCCCGCGCCGTCAGTCCCGCTCCGCCTCCGTCTCCGCTGCTGCCTCCGCGCCCGCCTCCGCCCCTGCCTCCGTGTGGCGGGACGGGGCCGGCTCGTGCGCGACGGCCCACGGCGGGTGCGGGCCCCCGACCGGCCGGGCGTGCGCGAACTCCGTCACCAGGGCCTCGGTGAAGGCCGGCAGGTCGCCGGGTCCACGGCCGGAGACCAGCAGCCCGGGGGCGTCCCGGCAGACGTGGACCGGTTCGTCGACCCAGTAGGCACCGGCGTTCACCAGGTCGGTGCGGATGCTCGGCCAGGAGGTGAGGGTGCGGCCGCGCACCGCGTCCGCCTCGATGAGCGTCCATGCGCCGTGGCCGGTCACCGCGACCGGCCGTCCGGCGGCGGTCAGTTGATGGACGAGGGCCACGGCCGCGCGGTCCAGCCGCAGGACGTCGGGGTTGGCGACTCCCCCGGGCAGCACCAGGCCGTCGTAGGCGCCCGGGTGTGCCAGGCCGACCACGTCGTCGACCGGGAAGGCGTCCGCCCGGTCGAGGTGCCGGTACGCGTCGACGAGTCCGGGGCGGGTGGACAGCAGCCGCGGCGTGCCGCCGGCCTCCGCCACGGCCTGCCAGAGGACGGTCAGGTCCACCTGCTCGGCGCCCTCGGGGGCGACCAGGAAGGCGATCGTCCGGCCGGTGAGGACGGTCAGCGGCATCCGGGCCACCCCGTTCGCCGCCGGCCCACCGTCACGGCCCACACCGCTTCGGCTCCCACCGCCACGGCCCGCACCGGTTCGGCTCCCACCGCCACGGCTCGCACCGGTTCAGCTCCCGACGCGCGCGCCGGACCGGTTCGCACGGTCGGCGGCGGCCGGGCCGTCCCCGGTCAGTTCGACCGCGGCGGGCGGCGGGGCGATGCGGACCCGGGCACGCGGGCAGTCCAGCTGGACGACCAGCTCCAGGTGGTCGACGCGGGCGACCGTCCCGATCGGGACCAGGACCGGGGCGCCCGGCACCCACGGCCGGGTGTCCACCAGCAGGTGGTCCCCGGCGTCCTGCTCGACCCGGCCGAGCGGGCCGTCCGTCGCCTCGACGTCGTAGCCGACCAGGGTGAGGTCGGCGGCATGGTGGGAGCCCGGGCGGTACTCCCGCAGGTCGGTGGTCATCACGCCTCCGGGTGGTCCCACGGGCGGCGTTCGCGGCGGCCCCGGTCGTCGCGGTCGTCCCCCGGGCCGTCGGTCCGACCGTCTCCCCGGTCTCGCCGGTCTCGGTACGGGCCCCAGCTGCGGTGCTCACCGGGCCACGGCCCCCGGCCCCAGCGCTCCCCGCGGTCCGGCGAGCCGTCCACCGGGTCCACGCGGTGCCGCCGGTGGCGGCGCAGCACCACCGACAGGCCGGCCGCGATCATCACGCTGCCGACCCACACCGCGGCCGTGGCGATCGCCACGACGGCCGTCGGCTTGCGCACCGCGATGCTGAGGCACAGCGCCGCCATCACCAGCGCCGTCATCAGCACGCCGGTCGGCAATCGGCGGCCGAGGCCGCGCAGCGCGCTCCCGAAGCGGCGCGGCCGTTCGGCTCCCATCGTGCTCAACCGCCGGTCGAGGCGGGTGTCCTGGCTCAGATCGCACTCGATCTCGGCGAGGAGCCGCTGCTCCCGTCCGCTCAACGCGGGTCCGTCCATCTCGGTCACCTCCGGCACGTCCGGTGACGACATCCCCTCCGGGCGACTGCCCGGTGGGGGGTGCGCTAACCGCTCCGGCCCGCGAGGGCGACGGAGGCGGCCGGGCGACGGTCGCCGAACGCCCGCGGACGGGCGAGCAGGCTGTCGTCCAGCACACACAGCAGGGTCGCGACGTCGGGGTGCACCTCGGCGGCACCCGCCGCCCGCACCTCCGCGGCCGTGGCCCCGGGGCCGAGCACCGCGACACAGGGCACTCCGGCCAGCCGCGCGACCCGGACCTCGGGCGCGCTCGCGGCGACGAACACGGCGTGCGACGGCTTGCCGTCGACCAGGTCGAGGGCCACCCGGACCGGATCGCGGCCCGGGTCGGTCACGGTGAGTGCCGGGGTCCCGCTCGGGCCGGGGGCGGTCAGGACCACCGTCCAGCCCCGTGCCGCGCACTCGCGCAGCAGGGCGGCGGAACCGCGTGACGTCGCACGCCAACCGGCCCCGAAGAGTGCCGTCGAGACGACCGTCATGGCCCACCGTTCCCGTTCCGCACCACGCACCGGCGCGCCCTTCCAGGTTAGGCCCGCACCCCCGGCTCCGCCCGGCGCGACCACCGCGGACGGCACGCGCACCACCCCCTGTTCGGTCACTCCGGGTGACGACTCGCAGCTGTCCGGAATACGCTCGGCACCGGCGCCCGGCCGTGCCACGATCGAGCCATGATCACCCCGCTCACCGCCCGCACCACCGCACCGGACGAGGACGACTCGCGGAACAGTGGCCTCCGTGACGCGCCCCCCGCGCGGACCGGTTCCCGGGGGCGCGCGGCTCGTCTAGTCACGCCCCCAAGCTCGGGTCGGAACAGCCCTCGCAACCAGCGGCGGACGGTGACCGTGCCGACGCGGAGCGCATCCGTTCCATTGACAGCCCGCCGGACCGGCCCCGATCCTCGCCGGTACGGCCCGGCCACCGGCCAGGGCCGCTCGACGACCGGGGGTGGTCAGCGATGACGGACCAGTGGGCGGCGCGGCGAATGCCACCGGCGGTCAGATGGGCGGTCGCGGGCGTGTGGGTGCACGCCGCACTCAGCGGATTCGCGGGCCTCATGCTGCTCGCCGCCCTCGGCCGCAACCAGGGCGGGGAGGTCGCCCCGGTGCGGTTCATGGCGATGACCTCCGTCCTGGTGGGCCTGCTGCTCGGGACCTGCGCCGGCCTCGCCTCCCGCCGCGCGGGCTGGACCAGGACCACCGTGGTCGTCATCGAGGCCCTCTCGGTGACGACCGCCGCCCTCCTCCTCCTGACCGGCTCCCTCGCCGCCCTCACCGGCATCGCCCTCGGCGCCTTCGTCCTCCGCACCTTCCTCTCCCCCGCCGGCCGCGCCTGGTTCGACGACCAGGCCTCGTCCGGGTGAACCGACGGCCGACGGCGCGGTGTTCGCCACGGCCGGCGGCGGGTGCGGGGCGGCGGGCGCGGGGCGGCGGCGGGGGCCGGTCCGGGGCGGCGGCGCTCAGGGCAGCAGTGCGGCCGCCGCGTTCCGGAGGGTGATGTCGATCGATTCCCGCACCCGGGTGAGTTCCGGCAGCTTCTCCCCGATCTCCCGCTCCTCGTAGGCGGATTCGACGGCGAACCAGACCCCGACCACGTTGTTCTCCCGCTTGCACCGGACATCGGCGACCGCGGTGGCCAGCTCGGTCGCCGAGGGGGCCGGGGAGTGCCAGGCGGGGTCGTTCGCGGCTGCGGTCGGCGTCTCGTAGTCGAATCCGTTCGCCTTCATGCACGAGGACCACTTCCGGAACACCTCCATGACCCTCTCGTCGGCCGTCGAACGCCGGTAGTTGCCGAAGTTGATGTCGACGGCCACCTGGGCGTCCTGGAACGTGCCGCCGCCCGCGCTGACCGCCTCCTGGGCCTCGCCCGCGCATCCGCCCGGGGGGATCGGAATCCCGCGGAAGACCCCCTCCCGGGAACCCCCCGGAGCTTGGGGCGCCCCGCTTCCCGAACCGAGCACGAGGCGCACGTCCGGGGAGAGCGACTCGGCCGGAGGCGGCGTAGACCCGTCCCCCGAGGCGTCGCCGTGGTACCCGCGGACGGCGGCGACGGCCGGGTCGGTGGGGTCGTACCGGTGCGCGGTCTGGCCGGTGCGTCGGTGTGATTCGCGGACCGGCGGCTCGTAGTCCAGCCCGAACCTCTTCATGCAGGTCGAGACCAGTCGGGCCCAGCCGCGCTCCATCCTCGCGTTCTCCTCCGGGTTGACCAGGTACTTCTCGACCGGGAGCGCCCGGTCCGAGGTGCTCACGAGCACGGGAACGTCCGGGACGGCGGGAGCGGGCGCTTCCGGGACGGCGGCAGCGGAGACGGCCGGTGCCGGGGAATCCGGTGCCGGGGAATCCGGTGCCGGGGAGTCCGGCGCGTGGCCCGAACCCGGTCCGCCCGCGCTCGTGCAGGCCGCGGACGTCGCGGCGACGAGTCCCGCCAGAAGAAGGGTCGCTCGAATCATCGGATTTCCGCGCGGCACGGCATTCGGTCCCTTCGGGGCTGTTTCCGATTTCTTGGTGATGCGCAGGCATTCCGGTCGATCGGACGGCCGTCCGCTCCCGTGGCCCCGTCTACGCGGTGCGTCCGCGTTCGCCCGATATGGACGCCGAGTCCGGGAGCGGTCGTGCTGTTGGCATACGTCACGGAGAGGTCGAATATCCCCGTATTCCTTACCGTGCAACTGATGTGAGTGGCCGTCAGGAGCCTTGACCGGGGTGGGGCGCCGTCTGATGATACTCAGGGCCCGGTGGGACGGGCGTACTTCCACCTCCGGGGCGTCAGCCGATTCGGAGCCGGCCGGAACCGCGATTCGAGCGTGCCGCCGGCGGCCCGGACTTCGGTCCCCGATCCGGTTCGACGTGCCGATTCGAGCACCCGAAAGGTGTCCATGAAGCTCACGGGGAACATCAGGATCGGGGTCGCGGCGCTGCTCGCCGCCGGCGGTCTCGCGTTTTCGGTACCGGCCGCTTCCGCCGCCCCGAACCCGGGCACGTGCAGCGGGAGCGACTTCTGCCTCTACTTCAACTCCGACTTCAAGGGCGCCACGTTCGAGGACGGCCGGGGCAACTCGCAGACCCCCGAGAACTACGGCGCTCCGAACTGGTACAAGTTCTCGGGGGGCAACGGCGCCGGGTCGTACGTGAAGAACAACGCCGCGTCGGCGTGGAACTTCAACCTCAACTACAGCGTGACGGTCTACTTCAACTCGAACAACAGCGGCCCGAGCCAGTACATCAAGCGCCTGACCGGTGCCAACCTCAACGACCAGCTGAAGAACAACAACGCGTCGCAGTGCCTCGACTTCCTCCAGTACTGCCCCTGAGAACTCCGGGGCAGCGGCTCCGCGAGGATCGCCGGGCCGGTCGAAGGCTCTGACCACGGTCCGGCCCGGCCTGCGGGTCCCGCGCCTCCGAAGGGGTGCGCCGGGGCCGAAGGCCGGGCCGGACCGGTGGGGTCAGCCCCGGCTGCTCGGGGCGAGACGGCCGAGGATGTGGAGGAGGCGGTCCAGTGCGTCGCGGGAGTTGGGCTCGGTCAGGTTGACCATCAGACGGAACGCGGCCCGCAGGACGGCCGGGCTGCCGAGGCCGGCGGCGCCCGCGGCGCCGACCAGGCGGGGGCGGCTCAGGGCGGCGGCGGTGAGGCGGCCGAGGGCGAAGTAGCCGTCGTAGGCGGCGCGGAGGGTCTGGGGGTAGGCGCGCAGGGCGAGGTCGCGGCCTCGGTCGGTGCGGCGGGCCAGGGCCTGGACGACGGCCTCGGCGGCGTAGCGGCCGGACTCCATCGCGTAGGCGATGCCCTCGCCGGTGGCCGGGCTGACCGTGCCGCCCGCGTCGCCGATCAGCAACAGTCCGTCGGCGTAGTGGGGTTGGCGGTTGAGGCCCATCGGGAGGGCGGAGCCCCGGATGGGTTCGGTGACGGCCTCGGGGTGGTAGCCGTACTCGGCGGGGAGGTTCTCGCACCAGCGGCGGAGCAGCTGCTTCCAGTCCACCTCGCCGGACACCGCGCCGGTGTCGACGACGCCCAGGCCGACGTTGGCGGTGCCGTCGCCCATGCCGAACACCCAGCCGTAGCCGGGCAGGAGGCGGCGGTCCCGGTCCGACGGGTCGCGCAGGTCCAGCCAGGCTTCCAGGTAACGGTCCTCGTGGCGCGGGGTGGTGAAGTAGGTGCGGTAGGCAACGCCCATCGCGCGGTCGGTCCGGCGGTAGCGCTTCATCGCCAGCGAGAGCCGGGTGGAGTTGCCGTCGGCGGCGACCACCAGGGGCGCGCGGTAGGCGACGGGGCGGCGCTCCTCGCCGAGCCGGGCGGTGACGCCGGTGATCCGGCCGGTCCGCTCGTCGAGCAACGGGCCGTCCACATTGGCCCGTTCGACCAGCCGGGCGCCGGCCGCGGCGGCGCGGCGGGCCAGCAGTTCGTCGAAGTCGGCGCGGCGGCGGACCAGTCCGAAGCCCGGGAAGGCGGAGAGTTCCGGCCAGTCGAGTTCCAGCCGGTGTCCGCCCGCGACGATCCGCAGTCCCCGGTTGTGCAGCCAGCCGGCGGACTCCGAGACGTCGATGCCGAGATCGATCAACTGCCGTACCGCGCGCGGGGTGAGGCCGTCGCCGCAGACCTTCTCCCGGGGGAAGGCGGACTTCTCCAGCAGGAGGACGTCCAGGCCGGTCCGGGCGAGGTGGTAGGCGGCGGTGGAGCCGGCGGGGCCCGCGCCGACCACGATGACGTCGGCCGTGTCGGCGGACGGGTCGGCAGGGCGGGCCGGGCGGGTGGACGGCTGCTGTGCTGGGCCGGGCATGCGACGCTCCCACGGGTGTCGGTCCTGCGGCGGACTCGGCGGATTCGGCGGACACCCGACGATATGGAGCGCGACGGTGGCGCCGCATCCGACACGCGGGTGTCCGGTGCCCCGCCCGGCCGCTCCCGCCCCCTCCGGGCGGTTCCGGAGCACGGACCCGCAGTCCCGGAGTGGCCGGATCACTACGGTGGACCGGTCGGACAATCAGTTCCTCCGGCGGAGCACCGGCCACCCGACCGCCGACCATGCCCGCACCGACGCCCCATGCCGTGACCAACCGCGCAACCGCTGTGACAGGTCGCCCCCCGTGACAGCGGTTGCGGCGCGGACGTACCTGTCTTTTCCTTGTAAGCGTCCACCGGATGGCCCAGCGCGCGCAGCGCCGCACGGCAGCACCTCGCTGGCGACCGCTGAAGGAGGGCTTATGCCCAGGCACCGGACACGGAGCACCATCGGGTGCTTGCTCCTGGCAGTGACCATCGTCCTGACTCTTGCCTCTGGCCGTGCGCCGGCCGACTCGGCGGGTCAACTGTCCACTGCGGTCTTCCTGTCCGACGGCTCACGCTTCCCCGGATGGACCCAGTGGAGCGACCGCGACGGCGGCTGGATCGACGCAGCCAAGTGGGTCGACGGAGACTTCAACGGCGACGGCAGGAGCGACGTCGCCGCGATCTGGAACAACGGCGGCACCAACACTCTGACAGTGAGCCTGTCCACCGGCACCGGCTTCACCCGCAGTCACTGGGCCACCAACGCCGGCGGCTGGCTCGACTCCACCCAATGGCTCGGAGGCGACTTCAACGGCGAC
>NZ_LGDO01000504.1:0-37873 GCF_001279805.1 Streptomyces sp. XY431 | reverse complement strand
GTTCCGGCTCGCGTGGCGGGGCGGCGGGTGGGTAGCGTCACGGTCGGCGGGGACGCCGCCGCGTCCGGACGGGGGGCGGGTCCGGGGCGGTACGGCAATCGGTGCGGCACATCGGTGCGGCAATCGGTACGGGCTAGGCGGGGTGCGTGGGGATGTCGGACGGCGAGTGGTGGCGCAAGCAGGGGCCCTGGAGTGAGCCGCCGGGGGGTGCCGGGGCCTCCGGCGGGGGTGGCGACGGGGACAGCGTGTACGCGGGGGAGCCGGCGCCCGCAGTCCCGCCGCGCCCCCAGGAGCCGCCGCGTCCCGTCGGGCCGCCGTCCGGTGGGGCGTCCGGTGGGCCGGGCGCGGACGGCGAGGCGTCCGGGTCGCCCGCCGCGTTCCTGCCGCCTCCCACACGTTCCGGCCAGGGCCGAGGCGCGGGACGGGGCACCGGCCAGGGCGCCGACCGGGGCGACGGCTCGCCGTGGCTGGCGAAGCCGGTCGAGGACGCCCCCGCGGACCCGGAGGCGCTGCCGCCGTCCTACCGCGCGGTGAGCACGGGCGACTGGGACTACGTGACCATCGACTTCGGGGACGGCCCGATCGCCTCCAACCGTCCGATCCCCGAGCAGCGGACCGCCGCCGACGCCGCCGCGGCGCCCGGGGCGGGCGAGGACGCGGCCCAGGGCGACCCGGCGGCGCCGGACGCGGCCGCGGGGGACGGGGCGGCGCCGACGGAGGGCGGGGCGGCCGGGAAAGGCAGCCGGAAGGGCAGGGCCAAGGGCAGCGGGAAGGCCCCGGCCGGGAAGAGAACGGGCGGGAAGAAGGCCCCGGCCCGGGGGAAGAACGGCCCCGCCGGGTCGGGCCCCGCCGAGGATGCCCCCGCCGGGAAGGGCGGTCCGGCCAAGGCCCCGGGCGGGCGGCGCCCCTCGCCCCTGCTGCTGCTCTCCGCCGCGGTGCTGGTCGGCGGCGCCGTCACCGGCCAGCTGATCGCCATGCTGATCGGCTGGGCGCTCGGCTACCTGTCCCGCCAGCTGTCCGACTTCGTAAGGAAGTTGGCGGTGTTCGGGATCCCGCTGATGGTGATCAGCGGCAGCTCGCTCTTCTACTGGGGCCGCGCGCAGGGCCGCTGGGGTGCGGCCCCGGCGCCGGCCGAGCAGGGCTCCCACGCGATGTGGGAGGCCGCGCCGGGGGTGCTGCGGGTGGCGGCCGTGCTGTCGGCTGTCTTCCTGCTCCTGATGTCCCTGCGCCGGAAGGGCGGCGGAGCGCCGGGCGCCGGTCAGTAGCGGCAGCCGCCCGGGCCGCTGTCGCAGGGTCAACTCCGTTCCGGGGGGAGGGAAGAAGGACGAAGACGTCGCCTGCTGTTCACGGGGCGCTCCATCCCCGTCTGATGGAATTGCCGGCCGTGGTGTCACCGATGCGCAACAGCTGCAGGAGGTCTCCCGTGCCGTCGTCCCCGTCCTTGCCCCCGCTCTCCCAGACGTCCCCGTCGTCCCCGGTGCCGTCGCCCGCCCCCGGGCGTCCCCGGACCGCCGCGATCGGTCGCCGCGGCCTGCTGGTCGGCGCGGCCGTCGCGGTGGGCGCCCAGGCGCTCAACATCCGTACGGCGCACGCGGAACCCGTCCGCCGGGACCCGTTCCTGCTCGGCGTGGCCAGCGGCGACCCGCTGCCGGACGCCGTGGTCCTGTGGACCAGGCTGGTCGCCGACCCCTTCGACGCCGCCGCCATGGGCCCCCGCTCCGTCCCGGTGTCCTGGGAGGTCGCGGCGGACCCGGGCTTCCGCCGGACCGTCCGGCGCGGCGTCGCCGCCGCCGAGGCCGGACGCGGGCACAGCGTGCACGTCGACGTGCGCGGGCTCCAGCCCGGCCGCGACTACTGGTACCGCTTCCGCGCGGGCCGCCACCTGAGCCCGGCCGGCCGCACCCGCACCGCCCCGGCGGCCGGCGCCCACCCCGGCCGGCTCCGCCTCGGCGTGGTCAACTGCCAGGACTGGCAGCACGGTTACTGGCCCGCGTACACCGCCCTGGCCGCCGAGGACCTCGACGCCGTCGTGCACCTCGGCGACTACATCTACGAGACCGACCCGTCCAGCCAGTACCCGGACCGCCTGCACACCACCCCCGGGACCCCCGGGATCAACCAGCTCCTCACCCTGGCCGACTACCGGGCCAGGCACGCGCTGTACAAGACCGACCCGGCCCTCCAGGGCGCGCACGCCGCCTTCCCCTGGATCGTCACCTGGGACGACCACGAGGTCGAGAACAACTACGCCGGCCTGGTCGACGAGATCGACGACACCGGCGCCCGCCACCAGGACACCGCCGCCCTCGCCCGCGAGCGCGCCGCCGCCTACCAGGCCTACTACGAGCACATGCCGCTGCGGAACCCGTACCGCACCGGCTCGCCGGACTACCGGATGTACCGCCGCTTCGACTTCGGCGACCTGCTGCGCCTCAACGTGCTCGACACCCGCCAGTACCGCACCGACCAACCGGGCGGCCACTCCCAGGACTTCGGCCCGGTCGCGGACGGCCTGGGCAACACCGCCGGCACCCTGACCGGCGCCGAGCAGGAGGAGTGGCTGCGCCGCGGCCTGTCCGGCTCCCGGGCGCGCTGGAACGTCATCGCCCAGCAGGTGATGATGAGCCAGATCCGCTTCCCCGACTTCCTGGACCCGGCCCACCCGCTGCCGCCGCTCGCCAACCTCGACCAGTGGGACGGCTACGACCCGGCCCGCACCCGGCTGCTGCGCTTCCTGCGGGACGCGGCGGTGGCCAACCCCGTGGTGCTGGCCGGCGACATCCACTCCTCCTGGTTCAGTGACCTGCGGATCGACCGCGACGACCTCGCGGCCGCGCCGGTCGCCGTCGAGTTCACGGCGACCAGCGTCAGTTCGGACTTCCCGGTCGCGTTCGACGCGCCGCTCAAGGCGCTCAACCCCACGCTCAACCCGCATGTCCGGTACTTCGAGGGCCTGCGCCGCGGCTATCTGCGCCTGGACGTGGACCGCGAGCGGTGGCTGACGGACGCCCGGACGGTCGACAGCATCGCCGTCCGGGAGTCGCCGGTGCGGACCTCCGCCTCCTGGGCGGTGGTGGCCGGCGAGCCGGGCCTCGTCCCGGCCTGAGCGTGCGCCGACCGGCCCGGGCCGCGAACGGCTCGGGCCGGTCGGGCACAATCGGCGGCATGCTGAGAGTCGGTTCGGTGGTGCTCGGAGTGGTGGACGTCGGCCGCGCGGCGGCGTTCTGGGGCGAGGCCCTGGGGTACACGCCCCGGGACGGTGAGGCCGGGGACGACTGGGTGGTGCTCGTCCCGGCGGACGGCGCCCCCGGGGTGCAGGTGGCACTCGGCCGGAGCGCCACCCCACCGCAGGAGCACCCGCGGGTGCACCTGGACCTCTACGCGACCGACGCGGCGGACCAGGCGGCCGAGGTGGAGCGGCTGGTCGGCCTGGGCGCGAGCCGGGTCGACTGGGACCTCTACCCGGAGGACCCGGACTTCGTGGTGCTCGCCTGCCCGGACGGTAACCGGTTCTGCGTGATCGACACCAGTCGTTCCTAGCCGCCCTCGTGCCCGCCGCCGTCACGGTGGTGCTTGCGGCCGCGCAGGAGGCCCCGGCTGCGCCGGCCCTGGCCCAGGCCGGGGCCCGGTTTGCCGCCGTGGCCGTGGCCGTGACCGAGCCGGTGGCCGGGAAGCGGACCGGGGCCGTCCTCGGCGCGGTGGGCGCGGACCTCCATCCCCGAGCGGACGGTCCGGCTCAGGGCGCCGGCGGCCGCCGCCAGGAAGACGAAGTTGTAGACGATCTGCAGGAGCACCACCAGCCGCGGCCCCTGACCCGCCGCGGTGATGTCGCCGTAGCCGATGGTCGCCATCGTGACGACCGTGAAGTACAGCGCGTCCAGACGGGTCACCAGCCCGTGGAACTCGCCCGGACTGTCGGCCATGACGTAGTAGGTGCCGGCGAAGACGGTCAGCGAGAAGCAGATCAGGAAGGCCAGCCAGACGCCGGGATGGCGGCCGGTGCCGCGGATGCTGTCGACGATCCGGGCCAGTAGCAGCCCGGTCAGCAGGGTCAGCACCGCGGCGAAGAGCACCCAGCTCAGCAGCGGGCGGTCGTCGCCCAGGGCGCGCAGCGGCAGGGTGAAGTAGCCGAGCATCAGCAGGGCGAAGGAGCCCAGCAGCAGTCCCCAGGCCCGCGGGTCGGGATGCACCAGGGGCGGGGTCGTCGGCGGCTGCTGGTTCGCGGACATCCCGGCCAGCCTGCCCCGGCGCGGCGCGGCCCGCCGCCCGGGCTGCTCCGTCCGGGCTGTCCGGTGCGGGCTGTCCGGGCCGAGGTCCGTGGGCCGAGCACCGGGACCGGGAGTCGAGCACCGGGACTGCGGCCGGTGCCGGGCACGACGAAGCCCCCGCCGTTCGGGCGGGGGCTTCGGTCGGCTTCGTACCGCCGCGGATCAGGCGGTGGTGGACCGGGGCGCCTCGGTGGCCTTGGTCACGTTGGTCGGGTTGACGGCGGCCGGGCGGGGCTGCTCGGCGGCGGGCTGGGCCGGGGCAGCGGTGCTCTGGGCGGTACCCGGCGCGGCGTCGGCGGCGGGAGTGTCGTCCTCGCGCATCGCCTTCGTCTCCGCCTTGAGGATTCGCATCGACTTGCCGAGGCCGCGGGCCATCTCCGGCAGCTTCTTCGACCCGAACAGCAGGATCACGACAGCCAGCACCACAAGCACGTGCCAGGGCTCAAGACCGTTACGCAGCATCCCTGGCCACCGGTCCCTTCTCGTCTAGAGTGATACGTCACAGTTGGGCAAAGCGCCCGTCCTGGCCAGTATGCCTGTCCACAGCGGCGAACGTATACACCGGCCGGGAAACGCTGGTCAAAAACCAGGTGCTGCGCGGGCGGACGACCGAGGGTGCGGGACGCCCGCCCGCCGCCCGTCCGGTCAGGTCCGACGGGCCAGCAGATACCCGCGGCGGGTCGGCGCCTCCTCGGGGTACGGGTCGCGCTCCAGCCGGGCCGTGACGGTGAAGCCGGCCTCCGTCAGCAGGTCGGCGACGTGGTCGGGCTCCAGGGAGCGGAAGTCCACGTCCACCCGGTGGCCCCACCACTCGTCCAGGGTCTTCACCCCGGTGCCCCGGTGGAACGAGACCAGCAGCACCCCGGACGGCCGCAGCACCCGCCGCATCTCCTCGAAGGCGGGCCGCAGCTCGCCCGGTTCGAGGTGGATCACCGAGTAGAGCGCCACCGCGGCGGCGAACTCCCCGTCGGCGGCGGGCAGCGCCAGCAGGTCGCCGACCCGGAACTCCGCCCCGGGGTGCTCCCGCCGCGCGACCGCCACCATCGCGGGCGACAGGTCCACCCCGACCGCGGCCCCCCGCTCGCCCAGCCAGCCGGTGATGTGCCCCGGCCCGCACCCCAGGTCCGCCACCGTCCCCCCGGCGGCCTCCTCCAGCACCACCCCGAGCAGTGCCCGGTCCATCACCTTGAACGCCAGCTCGCCCCCGATCCGCTTCCGGTACTCCTCCGCCACCGTGTCGTAGCTCGCCCGCACCCGCCCGTGAACACCGTCGTCGCTCATCCCTGCAGCCTGGCACGCGGCGCGGCCCCGCACCGGCGAACGGCCGCAAGGCCGTTCGGCCGAACGCGGCAGCCCCCGCCCGGGGTGGGCGGGGGCTGCGATGACGCGCGTGCGGGGGACCGGGTGGAGCGGGCGGGTCAGACGGTGGCGGGCTCGGGGGTCTTGGCGACCGGGGCGGCGGCGGGGAGGTGGCGCATCAGGCGGTAGGCGAGGAGGGAGGCGCCGACCGCGAGGACCAGGCCGACCACGGCGGCGACGTGCAGGCCGTCGGTGAAGGCGGCCCGGGCGGTGGCGAGCAGGTCGGTGCCGAGCCGGCCGGGCAGCTGGGCGGCGACGGTGACGGCGCCGCCGAGGGTGTCCTGCGCGGTGCGGGCGGCCTCGCCGTCCAGGCCGGCCGGGAGGGCGCCGTCCAGCCGGGAGCGGTAGACCGCGGCGCCGGCCGCGCCCAGCAGGGCGATGCCGAGGGAGCTGCCGAGTTCGACGGCGGTCTCGGAGGTGGCGGAGGCGGCGCCGGCCCGCTCGATCGGCGCGGCGGAGACGACCATCTCGGCGGTGAGCGTCATGGTGCCGACGGTGCCGGCGGCCAGCACGCCGGCCGCGGTGAGGACGAGCACCAGCGGCGAGTCCGGGCCGACCAGGGTCATCATCGCGAAGCCGGCCGCGCCGATCAGGAAGCCGCCGGCCATCATCGCCGCCGGGCGGACCTTCCCGGCGAGCGCCGAGCTGAGACCGACGGCCGCGCCGACACCCACGCTGGGGACGAGCGACCAGAGCGAGGCGGTGAGCGGGCTCATGCCCTTGACCAGCTGCAGGTACTGCGAGGTGAAGAGGGTGAAGCCCATCATCGCGAACATCGCCACGGTGTTGACGGTGATCGCCCCGCTGAAGGCGCGGATCCGGAACAGGGCGAGGTCGAGCAGCGGGTTGGCGGCGGTGCGCTGGCGCCAGTAGAACGCGCCGACCAGGAGCAGGCCGACCGGGACGGCGAGCGCGGCGACCGGGTCCCAGCCGTCCACCGCGAGCGTCTTGACGCCGTAGACCAGGGGCAGGACGGCGCTCGTCGAGAGGACGGCGCCGAGCAGGTCGAAGCCGCCGCGCTGCGGGGAGCGGTACTCGGGGAGCAGGGCCGGGGCGGCGAGCAGGACCAGGGCCATCACCGGGACGGCGAGCAGGAAGACCGAGCCCCACCAGAAGTGGTCGAGCAGCAGACCGCCCGCGACGGGGCCGAGGGTGGCGCCGGCGGTGAGGATGCCGCCCCAGGCGCCGAGCGCGATCTGACGCTGCTTGGGGTCGTGGAACATGTTGCGGATCAGCGCGAGGGTCGAGGGCATCACGGTGGCCCCGGCGACGCCCAGCAGGGCGCGGGCGGCGATCAGCTGGCCGGCGCCGTCCGCGTAGGCGGCGAGCAGCGAGGCGCCGATGAATCCGGTCGCGCCGATCATCAGCAGCCGGCGGCGGCCGATCCGGTCACCCAGCGCGCCCATGGTGATGAGCAGCCCGGCCAGCAGGAACGAGTACATGTCCATGATCCACAGCTGCTCGGTGCCGCTCGGCGCCAGCGTGGTGGAGATGTAGGGGACGGCGAAGAAGAGGACGCCCATGTCCATGGTCAGGACGAGGGTCGGGAGCAGGAGGACGGCGAGGCCGATCCATTCGCGACGGCCTGCGCGGCCGGTGGTGGCGGTCATGAGGAAGACGGTACGGACGTGTCAGACGTTTGTCTAGTACGAGCGTCTGAATCGATCGTGCGAGACTCACGTACTAGACATATGTGCGAGACGTTCGTGCAAGACAAACGTCTTGATCGGACGTAGCATGCAGGCATGGGAAATCGTGAGGACCTCATGGCCGGCGCCAAGCAATGCCTCTTCGAGAAGGGCTATGCGCGCAGCACCGCCCGGGACATCGCCACCGCCTCGGGCGTCAGCCTGGCGGCGATCGGCTACCACTTCGGCTCCAAGGAGGCGCTGCTCAACGCGGCGCTGATCGAGGCCACGGAGGAGTGGGGCTCCGTGCTGGCGGCGGTGGTGGCGCGGGCGAGCGAGGCGTCCGACGACCCGGCGGAGCGCTTCGTCGCGGTCTGGGACGGTGTGCTCGGGACCATCGCCGAGCACCGCGGCCTCTGGGCCTCGCAGTTCGAGGTGATGCTGCAGGCGGACCGGGTGCCCGAGCTGCGGGAGGCGCTCGCCGGGATCCAGAAGGAGGGGCGGCTCGGACTGTCGGCGCTGTTCCAGGGGCTGCCCGAGGTGCCGGACACCGAGGAGGAGCTGTCCCGGGGCATCTTCTACCAGGCACTGCTGGTCGGCCTGGCCGGTCAGTGGCTGGCCACCCCCGACCTGGCACCCCGCGGGCAGGACTTCCTGCGCGGGCTGGAGCTGGTCGGCGGCTCGGTGCTGAAGCCGAAGGCCGCCCCGGTTGACGGCCCGGCGAACGGCCCGGCGGACGGCCCGCAGTGGCACGGGCCCACCGGCTGAGCCTCAGGCGGTGACGGCCGTCAGCAGCACCACCGAGTCGATGTGCGCGAGCAGGCCGTGCCGCTCCTGCGGGACGGTCTGCAGCTGACCGGCGGAGAGTTCCTCGCGCCGCCCCGCGACGGTGAGCGACACCCGTCCGCGCAGCACCTGGAGGCTGGCGGCGGCCGGGGCGTTGTGCTCGTCGAGCGAGGTGCCCGCGGTCAGGGCGATCACGGTCTGCCGCAGGACCCCGTCGTGCAGCACCAGATGGGCGCTGCGGCCGTGCGGGCTCTCGGCGGCCCTGGCCGCGTGTTCCGCGACGAGCTGTTCGAGATCGACCATCGCGCGTCCTCCTGCCGTTCTGCTGTCGCTCCGCCGTGCCGTCCCGCGGCGCCGCGGGACGGCGGCCGCGCCGGGGGGAGCCCTTGCGGCCCAGCGTCCCGGACCCGCCCCGCGCCCGCATGCCGAGCGGCGCCCGCGCGGGGACACGTGTGGACGCGTGTGGACGCGCTCGGCGTGCGGAGGCGGCCGACTGCACCCATGGTGGAGGGCATGGCGACCAACGAGCGTTCTTTCAGCGGGTTCCAGGTCAACCGCTCGCTGCTGGCCGGCGGCGCGGTGCTCACGGGCATCGGCGCGCTGTTCGGGACGGCGGGTGCGGTGATGGTGTGCGCGGCGCTGGCCACGGCCGGCCGCGACTGGATGCGGCGGCTTGACACCCCGCCGACGGCCCTGGCCCAGCGGGCCCTGCACGAGGCCAAGGTGGCGTCCTCGGCGGGCTGGGAGGCCTGGCGCACCGAGCACCACTCGCCCAACTGATCACCGGGCCGAGGCCGTTCGCCCGCCGTCGGTGTTCGCCCCTCCGCATGGAGGGGCGAACACCGACGGCGGGCCGGCCGGGCTACAGGCCGAGCGACTTGGCGACGATGCTGCGCATGACCTCGCTGGTGCCGCCGTAGATCCGGAAGACCCGGTTGTCGGTGTAGAGCCGGGCGATCGGGTACTCCAGGATGTAGCCGTAACCACCGTGCAGCTGCAGGCACTTGTCGATCACGCCGGACGCCGACTCGGTGCAGAACAGCTTCGCCGCCGCGGCGTCCGCGACCGTCAGCTCGCCGTCCTGGTACAGCTCCAGCGCGCGGTCGACCATCGACTGCTGCGCCATCACCTGCGACTCGCAGTCGGCCAGGGTGAACTTGGTGTTCTGGAACTCGGCGACCGTCTTCCCGAACACCTTGCGGTCCTTGACGTACTGCACCGCGAACCGCACCGCCGCCGCGGCGGCCGCGTAGGCGCCGACCGCGATCGCCAGCCGTTCCTGCACCAGGTTGTGGGTCAGGTAGCTGAACGCCTTCCCCTCGTCGCCGAGCAGGTTCTCCACCGGCACCTTGACGTCGGCGAAGGCCAGCTCGGCGGTGTCCGAGCTGCGCAGGCCGATCTTCTGGAGCTTGCGGCCGACCGTGTAGCCGGGGGAGGTGGTGTCCACGCAGAGGATGGAGAGCCCGGCCCGGCGGTTGTCCGGGTCGTACGGCGAGGTGCGGCAGACCACCAGGACGAGGTCGGCGAGGACGCCGCCGGTGATGAAGGTCTTGGCGCCGTTGAGGACGTAGTGGGTGCCGTCCTCGGAGAGCCGGGCGGTGGTGGAGATGCCGGCGAGGTCGGAACCGGCGCCCGGCTCGGTCATCGCGATCGCGGTCATGATGTCGCCGGAGACGAAGCCGGGCAGCCAGCGCGCCTTCTGCTCCTCGTTGGCGTACTCCAGCAGGTAGGGCAGCACCAGGCCGGTGTGCACGCCCGAGGACCCGAAGCCGACGCCGGCGCGCGCGGTCTCCTCGGCCACCACCGCCTGGTACTTGAAGCCGCTCTCGCCCGCGCCGCCGTACTCCTCGGGCACCTCGATGCCGTAGACGCCGAGCGCGCCCAGCGTGCGGTAGAAGTCGCGCGGCGGATGGCCGGCGGCCTCCCACTCCTCGTACACGGGGACGACCTCGTTGGCGATGAAGTCGCGGATGGTCTCGCGGAAGGCCTCGTGGTCCTCGGTGAACACGGTGCGGCGCACGGCGGCGCTCCCTTCGACGTGCCCGGCACGGCGCGACCGGGCGGCCCGCCGATGGCCCCACAAGTTAATCGGGGGTAGCTTCGGCTGTCCAGGGTCGGCGGAGCGGCGTTCGCGCTGTTCCCGCTGGTCAACGACGCGGCCGGGTGGGCACCCCGCCGGCGTGGGGTGCCCACCCGGCCGCGATCGGCGGATGTGCTCAGGGGCGGAGCGTCGCTCAGCCGCCGATGTGCGGGGCGAACAGGGCGGCGAGGTTGCCGTTGCCCTGCAGGGCGCCGATGTTGCCGGCGTTCCCGGTCGCCGCGAGGGTGTTGCTCTGGTTGCTGGCGCCCGAGCCGGTGGCGGTCTGCTGGGTGCCGACCACGTTGCCGTGGACGTTGCCGATGATGTTGCCGGAGCCGGTGTTGCTCACCACGCTGCTGTTGGAGTGGTGGTCCGCGCCGGCGCCGTTGTCGGCGTGGGCGGTGCCGATGCCGGCGAGGAGGAAGGCCCCGAGGGCGGTGACGGCGGCGGCTGCGCGGATACGGGACACGATGGTCTCCCTGAGGGTGGAGTGCGAATGGTGGCGCGTTCCGGAGTGGCCGCTCCGCAGCGCCGTTGCCTGACGTCGCACGACCAGGATTCATCAGGGCCCGGGAGGAACTCCACCGAATGGCCGAGGATTCGCCCGATGGTGGTACCCGGATGATTGTCCGACTGCTGCCCGGACCAGGGATGTTCGAAGGTTTCTTGGTGAATGCTTTACTGTTTCATTGCCAAGAGTCGACCCTTCAGGCCCTCAGGAGTCCGCCCCGTGACCAGCCTCGCCCTCGGCCCGTCCTGGCTCGATCCGACCTATCTGATCTCCACCTTCGGGCTGATCGGCATCCTGGCCATCGTCTTCGCCGAGTCGGGCCTGCTGATCGGCTTCTTCCTCCCGGGCGACTCGCTGCTCTTCACCACCGGTCTGCTGGTGGCCGGCGGCACCTATCTGCACCAGCCGCTCTGGCTGGTCTGCGCGCTGATCGTGGTGGCGGCGGTGGCCGGCGACCAGGTCGGCTACCTGTTCGGACGGAAGGTCGGACCGGGCCTGTTCCGCCGCCCCGACTCCCGGCTGTTCAAGCAGGAGAACGTGGAGAAGGCGGCCGCCTTCTTCGACCGGCACGGCCCGAAGGCGATCGTGCTGGCCCGGTTCGTGCCGATCGTGCGCACCTTCACCCCGGTCGTCGCCGGGGTGAGCGCGATGAACTACCGCGTCTTCGTCCTCTTCAACATCATCGGCGGCGTGCTCTGGGGCGCGGGCGTCACGGTGCTCGGCTACTTCCTCGGGCAGATCCCGTTCGTCCGGGACAACATCGAGGCGATCCTGGTCGGCATCGTGCTGGTCTCGGTGGTCCCGGTGGCCGTCGAACTGCTCCGCGCCCGGCGCTCCGCCCGGCGCTCCGGCCGGGCCGCTCCGGCCGTCGACGCCGCGCGCACCGACCGCGCCGCGGCGCCGGCCGCCGGGGCCGGCGGCCGCCACCGCGCCGGGTAGGCGTCCGCACCCGTCCGGGCCCGCCGTCCCGTACATGTGCGTCCGGCAGTTCGATCGGGCATGGTGTATCCGGAGATCGAACGGCGGCCCGGGGGACCGGCAGCGCCAGGGGCGGCAAGGAGCGGAAGTGCCGAAGCGGGGCCGGCCGGGCGGCGGCAAGAAGGCCAGGGGCGGCCGGGGCGGTCGACCGCCCCGGCCGCAGTCCCGGCCCGCCGCGGAGGCGCGTCCGCTCCACCCGTCCGCCGCGCCGCCCACCGAGGGCCTGCTCGGGCACCCCGCCCCGGTCGTCGAACCGACCGTGGAGATCCCGCTCCTCCTGCCCGCGCCCGAGACCAGGGGCCTGCTGGCACCCGAACCGGAGCCCGAACCAGAGCCCGAGGCCGAGCCCGGTCCCGAGCCCGGTCCCGAGCCGGAATCCGCCGCGCCGCCGTCGGACGCGCCGCCGTCCGACGCCCGGTCGGTGGAGGCGGCGCCGGCCGACGGTGAAGCGGCCGCCCCGGGCCGCCGCCGCCGTTCGGTGGCCGAGGACACCCTCACCCCCGAGGAGTGGCGGGCCGCCGGCTACACCCCGCCGCTCGGCATCCCGGTCGGCGCCCTCAGTCCCGGTGCGCCCGGTGAGGCGCCGTGGCCGGACCGGATGCGCACCCTGCTGCGCACCCCGATGTCCGAGCGCCCGGCCTTCGAACGGACCGCCCGCGAGCTGCACCCCTCGGTCGCCGCCGGCCGCAACGTCCCGCGCGTCCTCGACCTGACCCTGCGCATCGGCGAACTGCTGCTGGCCAGTGGCGAGGCCGCCGAGGACGTCGAGGCGGCCATGCTCGGCATCGCGCACGCCTACCGGCTGGACCGCTGCGAGCCGCAGGTCACCTTCACCCTGATCGGCATCTCGCACCAGCCCTCGCTGGTCGAGCCGCCGATCACCGCCGACCGGGTGGTGCGCCGCCGCACCTCCGACTACACCCGGCTGAACGCGGTGTACGAGCTGGTCGCGGACATCACCGCCGAGCGGGTGAGCGTCAACGACGCCTACCGCCGGCTCGCGCTGATCCGCCGCAACCGCCACCCGTACCCGGCCTGGATGCTCGCCCTGAACACCGGTCTGCTGGCCGGCGCGGCGACCTTCCTGGTCGGCGGGCGGATCGACGACAAGGCCTGGCTGGTCTTCCTCAGCGCCTTCGTCGCCGCCGTGCTCGGCGACCGGCTGGCCTCGCTGATCGCCCGTCGCGGCCTGCCGGAGTTCTACCAGTTCGTGCTGGCCGCGATGCCGGCCGCGGCCTCCGGCATCGTGCTCTCCTTCAACGACCTGGGCCTGCGCGGCTCGGTGGTGATCACCGGCGGGCTGTTCGCGCTGCTGCCCGGACGCGCCCTGGTCGCCGCGGTGCAGGACGGTCTGACGGGCTTCTACATCACCGCCGCGGCCCGGCTGCTGGAGGTGATCTACCTGGTGGCGGGCATCGTCATCGGCGTGATGCTGATCCTCTACCTGGGGGTCGGCTTCCAGGCGAAGCTCAAGCCGGACGAGTCGCTGGTCGGGATCAGCTACCCGCCGGTCCAGATGGTCGCGGCACTGGTGCTGACCTGCGCCTTCGCGATGCTGCTGCAGACCGACCGGCGCTCGCTGGCCCTGGTCACCCTGAACAGCGGCATCGGCTGGTCCAGCTACGGGGTGCTGGCCTACAACGCCCAGCTCTCGCCGATCGTCGCGACCGGTGTGGCGGCCGGCCTGGTCGGCCTCTTCGGCCAGCTGATGGCGCGCTACCGCAACGGCTCCGCGCTGCCGTACGTCACCGCCGCGATCGGGCCGCTGATGCCCGGTTCGGCGCTCTACCTCGGCATGCTGTCGTTCGCCCAGGGCCACCCCAGCGGCGGCCTGGTCCAGATCACCAGGGCGGCGGCGATCGCCCTGGCGCTGGCCATCGGGGTGAACCTGGGCGGGGAGATCGCCCGGCTCTTCATGAAGCTCCCGGTCGGGGTCGAGCGGCCTTCGCTCGCTCCGGTGATCCCGCGCCGGGCGGCCAAGCGCACCCGCGGCTTCTGACGCCGATCGTTGGCCTCCGGGCCATGTCGTGGCAGACCGCACGCAGCACCAGGAACGAAGGTAAGACGCATGACCACACTGCTGGACGGCTACCGCGAGCACATCGTCGACGCGCACAAGCAACCGCTGTTCCTGCTGCTGGTCGGGTTCATCACCTCGTTCGTCTTCATCCGGTTCAGCGTGCGGATGATCAGGGCCCAGGTCCGCTGGTGGCCCGGCAACGTGACGCCCGGCGGGTTGCACATCCACCACATGGTCTTCGGCCTGGGCTTCCTGCTGGTCGGCGGCATCGGGGTGTTCGCCACCTACGGCGGCCACCCGTGGATCGACCTCTTCGGCCTGCTCTTCGGCATCGGCTGCGGTCTGGTGCTGGACGAGTTCGCGCTGATCCTGCACCTGGACGACGTCTACTGGAGCGAGCAGGGCCGCAAGTCGGTGGACGCGGTGATCTTCGGCATCCTCTTCACCGGCCTGCTGCTGGTCGGCTACGTGCCGCTCGGCGCGGAGCCCACCGGGGAGACCAGGTGGGGCCTGGTCACGGTGATCTCGGTGAACGCGCTGGCCATGGTCGTCACCCTGCTCAAGGGCAAGATGTGGACCGGCCTGCTCGGCATCATGGTGCCCGGCCTCTCCTGGGTCGGCGCGATCCGGCTGGCCCGGCCGAGCAGCCCCTGGGCGCGCTGGCGGTACGCCGGGCGCCCGCGCCGCCGGGCCCGGGCACTCCGGCGCGAGCGTCGTCTGCACCGGCGCGCGGACATCGCCCGTACCTGGCTTTTCGACCTGATCGCCGGGGCGCCGGACAAGGTGTCGGCCAACCACCCGGCCGCCCACCGGGTGGCCGAGCGGATGGCCGCCCGGGCCAGCGCGCACCTGGACGCGCACACCGCCCGGGCGCTGGCCCGGCGCTCCGCGCGGCTGGCCGACCGGCGCTCGGCGGTGGGCGGTGAGCACCCGTCGGGCAGCCACCGGACCTCCGGGGCGAACGGCAACGGCGGCGCCACCGGCAACGGGGCGGCCTACGGCGGGTCGGGCGGCTACGGCGGGCCGGCCGATCAGACGGGGCCGCGGGGCGGGTCCCAGCGGCGCCGTCGCACCGTCCGGGCCGGCCGGGGCCGGACGTACGCCGTCCGGCCGACCGGGCAGCCCCTCCGTCCGGGGCGACACCGCTGGTTGCGGCCGCGGACGCGTCGGATGAGCCGTTAGTTCGTATACCATGACCGCCCGGCTGGGGCCGTTCTGCGGTCGGATCATCAGATGGTCACCCGGCCGGCGGTGCGGACTTGAGGTGTGAAACCCGCCCCGCTTGAGAACATGGCGAGCAGTGACCGTCTTGTCACGGAATGGGATGTTTTGCCGCACCTGTCGGCGCCGGACAGGCGGTGGGCGGGAGACGGACCGGCGATCCGCCGGAGCCGCTCGGCCCCCGCCCTCCCCGGTCCCGTCGCCGCCCCGGCCGCACCGCGGCGCGGGTGCGCGGCCGCTCCCTCGTGACCGTTCGAAGGGATGAATCGTGGCGCGCAGATTCCTGCCGACCCTCCTGTTGTCCCTCACCGCCCTGCTCGGGCTGCTTCCCGTCGCGGCGGCCGCCCCGGTGGAGCCGGGCGAGCCCAGTGCGGCCGCCGAACCGTCCGGGCCCGGCTCCTCCGGCTCTCCCGGCTCTCCCGGCTCTTCCGGCGAGCCCGGTTCCGCCGGAGCACCCGGGGAGGCGGCCTACCCCTCCGCCGAGGAGATCGACCGGTCCCGGGCCGAGGCCGATGCCACGGCCGGCTCGGTCGCCGCCATCGAGGCCGGCCTCACCGCCGCCAGGGCCGAACTCGACACCGCCGCCCGGACCGCCGAACAGGCCGTCGAGGCGTACAACGGCGCCCAGCTGGCCCTCACCCGGGCCCGGTCCGAGGAGTCCGCCGCTGCCGACCGGTCGGCGGCCGCCGAGGCCGAACGGTCCGCCGCCGCCGAGGACGCCGCGGCCCTGGCTGCCGAAACGTACCGGCAGGGCACCAGCGCCGAGCTCTCCGCGATCAACGCCCTGCTCGGCGCACGCGGCCCGCGCGAGGCGGGGGACCGGGCCGCCGTGGTCGGGGTCGCCAGCGACCGTTCCCGGCAGATCCTCGACGCGGCCGTCTCCACGGCCGCCGGGGCCGGCCGGGCCGCCGCCGCCGCGCGCACCGCGGCCGAGGCCGCCGAACGGGCCGCCGCGGCGGTCGGCGCCGCCCGGGAGCAGGCCGAGGCCCGGCTGACGGACCAGCAGAACCAGGTCGCGGCCACCGGTCTGAGGCGCGAACAACTGCTCGCCGAACTGGCGGCCGCCCGCCACACCACGGTCGAACTGGAGCGGCAGCGGCGCGAGGCGCTGGAGGCCATCGCGGCCCGGGAGGCGGAGGCGGCGGCACGCGCGGCCGCGGAGAAGGCCGCCGCCGAACGCGAGGCGGCGGAACGGGCCGCGGCCGAGCTGGCCGCGGCGGAGAAGGCGGCCGCCGAACGGGCGGCCGCCGAACGGGCGGCCGCCGAGGCCGCGGCTGCTGCCGCCGCTTCCGCCGCTGCCTCCACCCCCGCTTCCAGTCCCGCTTCCGGCCCCGCGAAGACCGGCCAGGCCGCCGCCGCACCCCCGGCCGGGCGGCCCTGGTCCGCGGAGAGCGCGGCCTCCGCCGTGGCTTTCGCCCGCGCCAGGATCGGCCTGCCCTACATCTGGGGCGGCGAGGGCCCGGCCGGCTACGACTGCTCCGGGCTGACCATGATGGCCTGGCGCGAGGGCGGCAAGCGGCTCAACCACTTCGCCGCCGACCAGTACGCGCAGTCCACCCCGGTCACCTACCGCCAGCTCCGCCCCGGCGACCTGGTCTTCTGGAGCGCCACCGGCCGCGCCGCCGACATCCACCACGTCGGCCTCTACATCGGCGACGACCAGATGATCGAGGCCCCCCGCGTCGGGATGCCGATCAAGCAGGCCAGCCTCTGGATCATGGGCACCCCGGACTTCTACGCCCGCCCCTGACCGGCCGCCGCCGGTTCTCGATCCCGTGACGTTCTCCCGGTCGCGACGGAATCCGGTCGGCCGGTCCGGCACGGGATCGAGAATCGCTGTCCGCCGCCATCACCCGCCTACGAGGCGGTCCCTCACCGGCGCGACGTGATGCCCGGACCTTCGTGTCCGACGGCGCTGTTCACCTTGCTGTGCCGCCCCGATGCCGAACCGCCACTCGCGTCGGGTCGAACAGCCCGGACGCGGGTGGCGGCGAGTCAGGGCCGGGCGGCGAGCGCCTCGACCTCGAACAGCACGTCAGGCGTGGCCAGGCTCGCGACACCGACCAGGGTCTGCGTGGGCGGCTTCGTACCCCAGCCCTCCTGCACGGCCCCGGCGATCGGCCCGAGCTTGCTGACATCGTGGTTCACCACATAGGTCCTGAGCTGGACGACGTGGCTGAGGTCGAGCCCATGGGCGGCAAGGGCGGTGCCGATGTTGCGGAACGTCTGCTTCACCTGCTCGGCGAAGTCGGTGGAGACGACTGCGCCGTCCGGGCCCGATCCGTACTGACCCGCGACGAGCACCAGTTCCGTACCTGCGGGGACGGTGGCGGTGTGGCTGTAGCCGAACGGGACCGGGTCGTGCAGGCCGTCCGGATTGACGATGGCGTGTGCCATGCGGGTCACCTCTTGTGTGCGGTGGATCTTGTCGTGCTGAAGCCTCCCAACAAATCACGACATCGTGTGTCGTGTATTCCGGTAGCGTTTTCGTGTGCGCGCCGATCGGTTGGTCTCGCTGGTGCTGCTGCTGCGGCAGCACGGTCGGCTGCCCGCGGCCACGCTGGCCCGGGAGCTGGAGGTGTCCACCCGCACCGTGTTGCGCGACATCGAGGCGCTGTCCGCGGCCGGTGTCCCGGTCTACGCCGAACGCGGTCGGCACGGCGGTTTCGCGTTGCTGCCCGGTTTCCGGACCGAGCTCACCGGACTGAACCACGACGAGGCCCTTGCTCTGCTGGTCGCCGGATCGCGGCGCGGCGCGCAGGCATTCGGCCTCGGTTCGGCGCTCGCTTCGGCGATGCTCAAGGTGGTCGACGCGCTGCCCGAGAGCTATCGGGACACCGCGGCCGGCGCGGCTCAGCGACTGCTCGTCGACCCGGAGACCGACCTCCTCTCACGTCGACTGGTTGGCGAGGAGGTGCCCGACACCGTCGTGGCCGAGGTCCTGCGCGCGGTGTTCACCGGACACAAGCTGCGGATCCACTACGCGGCTGCGGACCGGACCCCGGAGTGGCGCACGGTGGACCCGATCGGCTTGGTCACCGTGCGCGACCGGGGCTACTTGCTGGCCACGCGGTCCGGCGCCGACCGCACCTATCGGCTGTCCCGCATCCTGGCCGCCGAGGAACTCGCCGAACCGGCGCAGCGGCCGGACCGGGTCGATCTGGACCGGGCCTGGCAGGAACGCAGCAGGCAGTTCCGGACCGGCGGCGACCAAGTCACCGTGCTGGTGAGGGTGGACCCGGCGCGGCGGGAGGACCTGGTGGGCACCGCGCTGGCGGTCCTTGCCGAGGAGGCCGACGTGGACGGCCGGCTGCGGCTGGAGGTGACCTTCCAGGACCCGAGACACGCCGAATGGGCGGTGTGGCACCTCGGCACGAACGCGGAGGCCCTGGCCCCGCAGTGGTTGCGCGACTCCCTGCGCGACCGCGCCGCCGCGATCGCCACCTGCTACGGAGTGTCGTCCTGAGGCGGTACCGCGATCACGCGGAGCTGTCACGGCCCTGAGAATCCGGATCTCTGACATCCGGTTGAGAACGGTGAGAAGTGGCTGGTCACGTGGTCACGGGCCCGGAATAAATCGGATGCCGTCGCCGAAACCCCGCCGTACGGTGGGCGAATGGGCAACGAGACGAACGGCGGGCCCCGGGAGCCGGGCAGCGGCCGACCGGGGGAGCAGACCGACGCGGGTGACGGGATCGAGATCCGTGCGATCGGCGAGGACGAGGTCGAGGCGTGGGACCGGGCGCTCGCCAAGGGCTTCCTGCGCCCGCACGTGGGCTCGGCGACGGAGTTCCGCCGCCGGCAGTGGGAGCCGGGCCGGATGGTCGGGGCCCTGGCCGACGGCCGGTTCGTGGCCACCTTCCGCAGCTTCGACACCGAGCTGACCGTCCCCGGCGGCGCGGTCGTCACGGCCGACGCGATCACCGCCGTCACCGTGACCGCCACCCACCGCCGGCGCGGCCTGCTCCGCCGGATGATGACCGGGGACCTCGAGGCCGCCCGGGAGCGCGGCGCCGCGGTCGCGATCCTGATCGCCGCCGAGTACAACATCTACGGCCGTTACGGCTTCGGCCCCGCCACCCGGGGCCACGGCTGGAACATCGACCTGCTCCGGGCCGGCGGCCTGCGGGACGGCCTGCCCACCGTGCCCGGCGGGCGGATCGACCTGGTGGAGATGGCGGAGCTGCGCAAGCTCGGCCCCGAGCTGTTCGACCGCTGGCGGGTCACCCAGGCCGGCGTGATCGCCCGGGACGAGCTGACCTGGCAGCGCCAGACCGGCGAGATCGAGGTACCCGGCTTCGACTGGAAGGAGCCGTTCGCGGCCGTCCACCGGGACGCCGACGGCACCCCGACCGGTCTGGCCGTCTACCGGATCGACGACGAGTGGGACGGCTCCTACCCCAACTGCACGCTCACCCTCGTCGACCTGTTCGCCCTCGACCGGCCCACGGCCACCGAGCTGTGGCGGTTCGTCTGCTCGATCGACTGGGTCCGCAAGGTCGTGGTCGAGAACGTCGGCCCGGACGACCCGCTGCCGGTGCTGCTGAACGACCCGCGAGCGGCGACGCCGCACGTCGACAACGCCGACTACATGTGGCTGCGGGTGCTCGACATCGAGGCCGCGTTCAACGCCCGGACGTACGGCGCGGCCGGCCGCGCGGTGCTGGAGGTCGACGACCCGGCGGGCTACGTCGCGGGGCGCTGGGCGATCGAGGTCGCCACGGACGGTACCGGCCGCTGCGTCCGGACGGCCGACGAGCCCGATCTGGCGCTGGACGCCTCGGCGCTGGGCGCGCTCTACCTGGGCGGCGAGACGCTGCCGCGGCTCGCCGTGGCCGGGCAGGTCACCGAGCTGCGCCCCGGCGCGGCGGCGGCCGCGGACCTGCTGTTCCGCACGCCGCTGGCGGCCTGGAACATCGACGGATTCTGATCGGGCCCCACTGCCCGGAACGGCCGGCCTGCTTTCTGCGGGCCGGCCTTCTGCCGTGTGCCGTTCTGCTGCGTGCCGTTTTCTTCGTGCTATTTGACGGCGGTCTTCCCGATGGTGGGAAGAATGAAGTCCTGGATGAGCCCCTTGGCGTCGCGAACGATCGGCCGGAACACCCGATAACGCGAGAGGTTGATCACCCGGGCCGCCATCGGGGTGGACCGGCGGACGAATTCCCGGGTCCGCTCGGTGTCCTCGGTCCGGTCGAAGACCCAGTAGAGGACGACGACCATCAGGTGCAGCCAGAGCACGTCGGGCAGCAGCTCGACCAGTTCGGCGTCCAGCTTCGGTGCCAGGTCCGAGCCCTGCAGCACGTCGCGGAACAGCGCGACCGCGGTGGCCCGGGCCGGGTGCGACTCGTTGGAGAACGGGCTCAGGGCGCTGGTCGGATCGGCCGCCGTCCGGAAGAACTGCGCGGCGAACTCGTGGTACGGGGCCGCCGTGTCGAGCCAGGAGACCAGGGCGATTTCCAGGCGCTCGGCGAAGTCCCGGGTATTGGCCATGCGATTCCTGGCGTCCGCCGCATGGTCATATGTCATCCGGTCGTAGAAACCCTGGATGAGAAATTCTTTCGCCGAGAAATAGTAGTAAGCATTTCCGACCGAAACGCCCGCCTCGGCGGCGATGGCGCGCATGGTGGTCTTCTCGTAGCCGCGCTCCTGGAAGAGCCGCATCGCGGTCTCCAGGATCAGGGCCCGGGTCTGCTCGCTCTTGTCCGTCTTCGGCTGGGCGCGGCTGCCACGCGTCTCGGCGGTCGGTGCGGCGGGCGCCGAGGGGGCGCCGTCGGTGCCGTTGCCGTCGGTGCCGCTGCCGTCGTTCGTCGCGCTCGGGCCGTTCGTCGCTGCCAGGTCGTCCACGGCCCCGAGCCTAGCCCGATCGGCCGAGTCCCAGGCGGTGCCGGCACGGACGGCACCGGATGCCCCCTCCGCATCCGGTGCCGACACGGGCGCGTTCTCCGGGAACTCTCCTCGAATCTCTTCGAACGCGTTCAAAAGAATGCCATGACCTCGGGGCCGGGCTTGAACGCGTTCAGGCGGGATGAGAGGCTCGTTCCGTGATCATCACCATCCGCCGGGGGAACGCCCGGGACGCCGAGGCCGTCGCCGCACTGCACGCCGCCAGCTGGCGCAGCGCCTACGTCGGCATGGTCCCCGACAGTGCCCTCGGTGACGGGCTGGCGGGCGAGCGGCACGAGATCTGGGAACTGCGGCTGAGCGTCGACTACGGCCCGCCGGAGGCGACCCCCGAACTGCTGATCGCCGAACGGGCGGGCGACACCGTGGGATTCGCCTACCTCGTCCCGATGCCGGACGGCCGGGTGCTGCTCGACAACCTGCACGTCCGCCCCGGGCTGACCGGCTCCGGAATCGGCGGGGACCTGCTGCGCGCGGCCCGCGCCCATGTCGCCCGACAGCACCCCGGGGCCGACCTCTACCTGGAGGTGCTGCAGGCCAACACCCGCGCGATCGCCTTCTACGAGCGCGCCGGCGGCAGGCGCACTGCGGCCGGGCAGGGCGTCTTCCCCGGTGGACACACGCTGCCCGAGTACGAGTACACCTGGTCGGCCGTCGCGCCGGCCGGTCAGTCGCGGTCGTAGACCGTCACCGGCACCCCCCGTTCCGTCAGCCGGGCCCGCACCAGCGGCTCCACCGACTCCCAACGCCCACCCGCCAGTCCGCAGCCGATCCGCGGCATGTGCACCGAGGCGCCCAGGCCCAGCGCGTGCCCGCCGAGGGTCGCCAGTGCGGTGTCGATCGCCTCGTACCGCACCGGCGGCCCGGAGGACCGGCCCGTCCGGATGCCGCGCTGACCGACCAGGTTGGCCACCCAGAGGTACTCCGCCACCCGGACCAACTGCACCGCGCCGAGCCCGAAGTCGTTCCCCGCGCGCTCCCGGTGCCACCGCCGGTACGCCGCCTCCGGCTCGGCCCAGCGCCGGGAGACGGCCAGCACGAATCCCTTCCCCCACCCACAGTTGCTCGCCCGCTCGCCTCCGGGGCGCTTTTGTCCGGTGCCGACGGTCGGCGCTCCCTCGCTCCTACGTCGCTCCCTCGCGCTCTCCCTTTCGACACCGGCGCGCCCCTTCGGCTCGGGGCGGGGCGTTGCAGACGTGGGCGATCACCTGCACCCCCTTGCCCAGGGGCGCCGTGGCATCGCCCCGGACGTACTTGACGGTGCTGGTCCTGGTGGTCATGCCCCGAAAGCTAGCGCGTGGCACTGACAGTGGGTTCGGAGGCCGTTCGGCCCGAGGAGCGGGGCCCGGCGCCCAGGTGGTGGCGGCCTGCGAGGGCGATCAGCAGGGCGAGCGCCGCCGCCCCCGCCGGGATCCAGTACCCCGCGCCGGGGCCGGCGTGTTCGGCGAGCGTGCCGGCCAGGGCCGACCCGGTCGATATGCCGATCATGATCCCGGACACCGCGATCGCCATCGCCTCGTTCAACTGCCGCTGAGGCAGCAGCTCCTGGATCAGCGTCATACCGGTGACCATGGTCGGCGCGGTGCCCGTGCCGGCCGCGAACAGGGCCACCCCGAGCAGTGCGAGCCCCGCGCCGCCCAGTCCGGCGGCGAGCGGCAGGAGCAGGAGCCCCGCCATCGCCGCCACGCCCCGCAGGAAACGGGCACCCGCGGGGCCGGTCGGTCGCAGGGTGCCGAACACCAGCCCCGCCACGCAGGAGCCGGCCGCCACCAGGGCCAGCAGCCCGCCCGCGACCGGCCGGTTCCCCAGCGCGTCCGCGTACGCGACGGTGGTCAGGTCGAGCGCGCCGAAGACCATGCCGGTGCTGAGGAAGGTCAGGGTGAGCACCCGGAGCGCGGGCACCCGCAGTGGTGAGCGTGGTCCGTCCGCGACGACGGCGGCGTCGGGGCGGTCGGCCGGCGGCGGTTCGGTCCGCCGCTGGGCCGCGAAGAGCAGCGCGCCGCCCGCACCGACCCCGCCGGCGGCGAGCATCCCGGCCTCCGGGGCGACCGTCGTGCACAGGACCATGCCGAGCACCGGTCCGGCCATGAAGCAGAGCTCGTCCAGGGCCTGTTCGAGGGAGTTGGCGAGGTGCCGGTCCTCCGGTGCGTCGCGGAGCAGGTGCGCCCAGCGGGCCCGCGCCATGCCGCCGAGGTTCGGCACCGCGGAACCGGCCGCCCAGCAGAGGTAGAGCGTCCAGTCGGGCGCGCCGAGGCGGACGCAGAGCAGCAGTCCGCACAGCGGCACCAGGTTGTACAGCACCGCCGGGACGGTGACCCGGGCCTGCCCGAACCGGTCGACGAGCCGGCCGATCAGCGGCATGCCGATCGCCACGGCGACCAGCCCGGCGGCGGCGACGGCGCCCGCGAGCGCGTAGGAGCCGCGCCGTTCGGCGATCAGCACCACCAGGGAGACGCCGGTCATCGACATCGAGAGCCGGGCGAGCAGTCCGGCCAGGGTGAAGGCGACGGTGCCGGGGCGGGAGAACAGACGTCGGTACGGGGCGAGCACGGGACTCCGCGGGAGAGAGGGAGGAGGGGAAGGGCTCCAGCCTCGGGCCGCCGGTCGTTCGCGGTCCAACACCTGTTCCGCCGCATCGACAACAGAATGCTGTTGATGCGGGCCGGGCGGCCTTCGTACGGCACCGCCCGCCCGGTCGGCCACGCGTTGCTAGCCTGCCGCCATGCCCCACGACCTGCACCCCCGCCTGCTGCGCGGCTTCGTCGCGACCGCCGAGACGCTGCACTTCGGCCGTGCCGCGGAGCGGCTGCACGTGGCCCAGCAGGCGCTCAGCCGGGATGTCCGGACGCTGGAACGGCTGCTCGGCGACACGCTGTTCCTCCGCACCACGCGCAGCGTCGAACTCACCACCGCCGGGCACGGGTTGCTGCCCAAGGCCCGCCGACTGCTGGCCCTGCACGACGAGATCCTGGCCGGTGTCGCACACCGGCCGCTGCTGCTCGACCTCAACAGCGATGTCACCGGCCCGGACCTCACCAGCGACCGGCTGCTCCAACGGGCCCGCGCCGCCTGGCCGGAGGGCGAGCTGCTGGCCCGCTTCCACGGCGGTCTGGCGGCCGCGGCCACCGAACTGCTGGCCCACCGGCTGGACGTGTCGTTCGGCCGCTACGCCGGACTGCCCGCCCGGGTGCGGGGCCGGCTCGCGCAGCGCCCGGTCAGGTTGGAGGCGGTCTCGGTGATGATGGCGGCCGGCCACCCGCTGGCCGGCCGGCCGGCCCTGCGGCTCGCGGAACTGGTCGGGCATCCGGTGGACATCTGCGCGGGCAATCCGGCGACCACCGAGTGGGCCGACCTCGGCCGACTGCTGCTGGACGAGCACGGTCTGGACGCGGCGCCCCCGCGGGTCCCGCCGGTGGGGGTGGACGAGACGGCCCGCTACCTGGCGCGGCACGGCGACCCGATGCTGACCACCGTCGGCGGCCCGGTGCTGCCGGGCGCGGTGAACGTGCCGCTGGTCGAGCCGGTCCCGCTCAGTCTGGTGAGCCTGGTGCACCGCCCGGACCTGCGGCATCCCGGGCTGACCGCGCTGCTGACGGCTGCGGCCGAACTCGGTGCGCGCGAGACCTGGTTGCGCCGCCCGGCGGGCAGTTGGCTGCCGGCGCCGGACGCCGCGCTGCTGGCGGCCTAGCCAGGGTCCGCCCGGTCGATCGGATTCGCCGGACCAGGATTCACCGGACCAGCAATCACCGGATCAGAAAGTACTGATCAGAAGTGTTGGATCAGGAATCACCGTGCCGCGACGGGTTGTTGTGGCGGGATACGACTCCGCCCCTGCCGCTCGGGGGTCGGCAGGGGCGGAGTCGGGTGCGGGCGGGCGGTCGGCCGGAGGGCCGACGCGCGCGCCCGGGCTGTGGGGGCCGCAGGGCCCGCAGTCGAGGTCGGCCGGGTCAGGCCGCCTTCACGGCGGAGATGTCGAAGGTGAGCTTGACCTTCTCGCCGATCAGCACGCCGCCGGTCTCCAGCGCGGCGTTGTAGGTCAGGCCCCAGTCGGTGCGGTCCAGGACGGCCTTGCCCTCGAAGCCGACCCGGTCGGCACCGTAGGCGTCGACGGCGTGGCCGGTGAAGTCGAGGTCCAGGGTGATCGGGCGGGTGACGTCCTTGATGGTCAGCTCGCCGCTCATCCGGTAGGACTCGTCGCCCACGCGCTCGGCGGCGGTGCTGCGGAAGCGCATCTCCGGGAAGCTCTCGGCGGCGAAGAAGTCGCTGGTGCGCAGGTGCTCGTCGCGCTGGGCCTGGTTGGTGTCGATGCTCGCGACCTTGATCACCAGATCGGCGCGGGAGTTGGTCGGGGTGGTGCCGTCCAGGTGCAGCTTGCCCTCGTACTCGGTGAAGCGGCCCTTGACGTTGGTGACCATCGCGTGGCGGACGGCGAAGCCGATCTCGCTGTGGGTGGTGTCGATGGTCCAGTCACCGGTGAGGTGCCCCAGCCCGAGGTCCTGGCCGGCCGGGTTCTCGGCGACGGCGACGGCGACAGCGGTGGTCGCGGTGTCGGTGGTCTTGGTGCGGTTGAACAGGCCCATGGCTCCTCCTCGGGTTCGAAGCCATTTGTTTAGGCTTCAACTTGATGACTCCACTGTAGACCCGACTCGTTCAAAGTTCAACCACT
The DNA here is from genome assembly GCF_001279805.1 of Streptomyces sp. XY431. NCBI lineage: Bacteria > Bacillati > Actinomycetota > Actinomycetes > Kitasatosporales > Streptomycetaceae > Streptomyces > Streptomyces sp. XY431. The sequence goes on along the minus strand of NZ_LGDO01000504.1, from coordinate 12,455 downwards.
GATCGCGAGAACCTCCGCCCGGCGTGTCGGGCGGCGGTATCGTCGGAGCCGGTCCGGCCGCCCCGCTTGACCCTCGACCCGGTCGAGGCCCCAGAGTCCCCGGCATGGAGAGCGACCTGCGCAGCATCGGCGAGTTGGCCCGCGACAGCGGTCTGAGCATCAGCGCCCTGCGTTTCTACGACGGTGCCGAGGTGCTCGCCCCCGCCCGCGTCGACCCGCGCACCGGTTACCGCTGGTACGCCCCCGGGCAGCTCGCCGACGCCCGACTGCTCGCCCGGCTGCGCCGGGTGGGCCTGCCGCTGGCCGACATCCGGGCCGTGCTCGGCGCGGCGCCCGGCAGCGGTGCCGCCCAGCGGTTGATGGACGAGCACCTGCGCCGGCTGGAGGGCGGCCTCGCCGACGCGCGCCGCGAACTCTCCGCGATCCGCCGGTTGATCGACCAGAGGGAGAACCCCATGACCACGACCCCCGCCGAGTACCGCTTCACCGTTCCCGCCAGTGAGCTGGCCGAAGCCCTGGACGCGGTGCGTTTCGCCGTCGGCGGCGACCCCGAGCTGCCGGTGCTGTCCGGCGTGCTGTTCGACCTCGACGGCGGTCTGCTGCGGCTGGTCGCCACCGACCGCTACCGGATCGCCCTCGCCGAGGTGCCCGTGGCGTCCGTGGCGTCCGTGGCGTCCGTGGTGCCGGCGGAGCCCCTGGTGCCGGCGGAGGCCGCCGCGTCCGCGGAGTCCGCCGCGCCTGCTGTCTCGGTCGTCGTGCCGGTAGCGCTGGCCGACGCCGTCCGCGCGCTGCTCGGCTCCGCCGCGGGGGTGGTGGAGCTGGTGCTCGGCGCCGGAACGGTGCACGTCACGGTGGGCGAGCACCGGATCGAGGGCGCCGCGCTCGACCACGACTACCCCGACTACCGGCCCCTCGTCCGACTGGAGCCGGTCCACCGGATCGGCCTGCCCGCCGCCGAGCTGCGTGCGGCCCTCGTGTCCGCCGCGACCAGCAGTCTGCCGTCCGGACCGCACGGCGCGGACTGCGAGGTCGCCCTGCTGACCGTCGACGGCGAGGGCCGGTTCGCCGTCGCCGCCCCGGACGCCGACACCGACGGGGCCGCCGGTGCCCTCCGGGTGGCGGTCAACCGGGACTTCCTCCTGGAGGCCCTCCCGGTCGACGCCCCGGGGCAGCTGCTCCTCGAACTCGGCGGCCCGATCGCCCCCCTCGCCGTCCGCACCGCCGACCGCCCCGGCACCTTCTCCGTCCTGATGCCGGTCCGCCTCCCCGTCTGACCCTCCTTGCCTGACCCTCCCCGCCCGACGCCGACCCCGAGCCCGCCCGCTCCCGAACCGGCCCGACGTGTGCCTCGCGTCGGGCCGGCCGTTTGCTGGTGCTAGCACTGTGCTTGCAATTGCAAGCGCGGTGGGGCAGGGTGTTCGCATGGCCTCACTGAACGTCGGCCCGCTGGGCGAGTACATCCGCGAGCAGCGGCGCAATGCGCAGTACTCGCTGCGGCAGCTGGCGGAGGCCGCCGGCGTGTCCAACCCCTACCTCAGCCAGATCGAGCGAGGGTTGCGCAAGCCGAGTGCGGAGATCCTGCAGCAGATCGCCAAGGCGCTGCGGATCTCGGCAGAGACGCTCTACGTCCAGGCCGGAATCCTGGAGGAACGGCGGGGTGAGGGCCTGGAGCTGCGGGCCTCGATCCTGGCCGATCCGCTGATCAACGAGCAGCAGAAGCAGGCGCTGCTCGCGGTCTACGACGCCTTCCTCAAGGAGAACGCCGCCGGGCGGCCGTCCGGCGGCGCCCCGGTGACAGGGGCGGACCCGGCGACGGAAGCGGCCGGGGCCGCGGACCCGGCCGGGGGCGTGGGCGGGAGCACGGACGAGCACCGGGGCAAGGCACCCTAAACATCACGGGAGGACCGGCCATGCCGATCACGGACGACATCAAGAAGACCCTGACCGACCCGACCCCGCTCTATGCCCTCGCCGGCGCCGGGGACCTCGCCTACGAGAAGCTGCGCGAAGTGCCGGGCCGGGTCGAGGCACTCGCGGCCGACCGCAAGGGCACCCAGGAGAAGGCCACCGCCGCGCTGGCCGAGGCCCAGGCCCGGCTGGTCGACGCGCAGGCCAAGGTCAGCGGCTCGGTGACCGCCCTGCCGACCGACCTGAAGGCGCTGCAGGAGAAGGCGCAGAGCTTCGCCCTCCAGCAGGTCGGCCGCGCCGTCGAGCTGGCGGTCAAGGCCAAGGAGACCTACGACGAGCTGGCCGAGCGCGGCAAGGTCGCGGTGGACCGGGGCCGTGGCGCCGACGCCGCTGTCGCCGGTGCGGGCGAGGCCGTCGCCGAGCGGGTGGACGCGGAGTCCGCCGAGGCCGGCGAGCTGGTCGAGGGCGAGCTGGTCGAGGACGAGGCGCCCGTCGCCCCGAAGCGCGGCCGGTCCCGCAAGAGCGCGGAGTAGCTCCGCGCGGGCCGGGCCTGAGGTCCGGCACCCCGGGGCACGTCGGGTGCCGCCGGACCGTTTGACCCCGTGGTGGACCGTGCGCCGTGCCAGGATGGGCGGGCAGGTGTGCCGCAGCGAGACGCAGAGGAGGCCGTGATGGGCGGAGTGGCCCAGATTCTGATCCTGGACTACTTGAACCCGTTCTGGTGGCTGGCCGTCGCCATCCTGGGCTACAAGCTGTTCGCGCTGGTCGACGCCGCCACCCGTCCGGAGGACGGGTACCGGGCGGCCGACAAGAAGACCAAGGGCTTCTGGCTGGCGATCCTCGGTATCGCGTTCGGTCTGGACCTGCTCTTCGGCGCCAACTTCATGACCAGCTTCCTCACCCTGGGGGGCCTGGTCGCCGCGATCGTCTACGTGGTCGACGTCCGCCCGGCGATCCGCGCGCTCACCAATCGGGGCGGCGGCCGGGGCGACCAGCGCAACATGGGGCCGTACGGGCCCTGGTAGCCGTACCGGCCCTCGCGGCAGGGAAGGGCCGAGCCCCGGTCGTCCGGCGGGTCCACCCGCCCGGACACCGGGGCTCCGTGCTGCCCGGCTGCTGGCTTTCCGCCCCCCGGCCGTCAGCCCAGGATCAGCTGCGTCGGGTTGCGCTCCAGCAGCAGCACCGCGACATCGTCCGTCAGGGCGCCGCCGTTCAGCTCCTCGACCTCGGCGATCGCGCTGTCGACCAGCCGGCCCCGGGTGAGCCCGGCGGACTGGTGGTCGCCGATCAGCTCGGCCAGGCCGTCCTGGCCGAGCCGGAGCGAACCGGCGCCGATCCGGCCCTCGATCAGTCCGTCCGTGTAGAGCAGCAGCCGCCAGCCGCGGCGCAGCTCGAAGGTGTGCGACGGCCAGACGGCCTGGCCGTCGTCGCAGGGGAGCAGTCCGAGGGCGGGGCCGGCGTGCTCGGAGGGGAGCCCGATCGGGGTGTGGTCCTCACCGAGCAGCAGCGGCGGGGGATGGCCGGCGAGGTAGAGCCGGGCCCGTTCGACGGCCCCGGGGGTGCCGGCGTCGGCCGGCTCGATGATCAGCATGCAGAGCGTCGCGAAGATCTCGTCGCTGCGCCGTTCGTGCTCCAGGACGTGCTGGAGGGTGGTCAGCAGGGTCTCGCCGGTGAGGCCGGCGAAGACCAGGGTGCGCCACGCTATCCGGAGCGCCACCCCGAGCGCGGCCTCGTCGGGGCCGTGGCCGCAGACGTCCCCGATCACCACGTGGACGGTGCCGTCGTCGGTGCGGACCGCGTCGTAGAAGTCGCCGCCGAGCAGGGCGCGGCGGCGGCCGGGCCGGTAGCGGCGGGTGAAGGAGAGGTTCGCGCCGTCGAGCAGCGGGGTGGGCAGCAGATGGCGCTGGAGGCGGGCGTTCTCCTGGCCGCGCAGCTCGGCCTCGACGAGCCGGCGCTGCGACTCGTCGGCGCGCTTGCGTTCGACGGCGTACCGCAGCGCGCGGGCGAGCAGCGGGCCGTCCGTCTCGTTCTTGATCAGGAAGTCCTGGGCGCCGGCGGCCACGGCGGCCGCTCCGAGCTCGGCGCCGGCGGCGTCGGTGAGCACCACGACGGCGGTGTGCGGGGCTCGGCGGAGCAGCTCGTGCAGGCCCTCCAGACCGTCGGACGGGTCGGAGGGGTGGGGCAGGTCGGCGGGGGCGGCGAGGTCGAGCAGGACGCAGCTGAAGTCGCCGCCGCGGCCGGGGTCGCCGCCGCGCGACCGGCTGCGGCGGGAGCCGGACGAGGTGGGGGCGAGCAGCCCGAAGGCCTGGTCGAGGCCGCGGGTCCAGTGGATCTCGATCGGGGCGCCGCTGTCGGCCACCGCGGCCTTGAGCAGCTGGGCGTCGGTGGCGTCGTCCTCGATGACCAGCAGCTTGAGCGGGGCGGTGGCGGGGGAAGCGGCCGGTCCGGTGGACGGCGCCGGGCCTGCGGCGGCCTTCGACCGGGGGTGGGGTATCGGCGCGGTGGCCCTGGCGGGGCGGTCCGACCGCCGGTCCGCCCGGCGTTCCGGCGTCCGGGCCGGGTGCTGCCCCGGCGCCGGGGCGCGGTCCGGCGTGCAGCCGTGGGCGGGCGCTTCGGGGGCGGACCGGTCCTGGGCGTGCCCGGTACGGGCGCCGCCCTGGGCGCCCGGCGAGCCCGTGGCACCAGGTGCCCGCCCGTCTCCCGTTGCGGGCATCGACTGATCCTCCTTTTCCCCGAGTGCGTAACGGCCGAGGTCCGTCCGCAGTGCCCGCTCGGCACCCTGCGTCGGGGAACTTCTCGCGACCATAACGTGATCTCCGGGGATTTCTCTGGCCGGCCGGCGCGTTGTGGCTCGTGCCACGCCGGTGGCGATGTGACGGACGGGGCGGGGAAGCGAGCGGTGACCCGTGGGGCGGGCGCCGGGCCGGGTCGGGAGAGGGGTTGTGACATGGTGACGCGCATCACCCTGGTCGAGGGTGACATCACGGCGCAGCAGGTGGACGTGGTGGTGAACGCCGCCAATTCCTCACTGTTGGGCGGCGGTGGGGTGGACGGTGCGATCCACCGCCGGGGCGGACCGCGGATTCTGGCGGAGTGCCGCGAGCTGCGGGCCTCACGGTACGGGCGGGGGCTGGCCACCGGGCGGGCGGTGGCCACCACGGCCGGTGACCTCCCGGCCCGCTGGGTGGTGCACACCGTGGGGCCGGTCCATCGGGCGGACGAGTACGAGGAGCGGGCGGAGCTGCTGGCCTCCTGCTACCGCGAGTCGCTCCGGGTGGCGGCGGAGCTGGGCGCGCGCACGGTGGCCTTCCCGGCGGTGTCGGCCGGGATCTACGGGTGGCCGCCGGCGGATGCGGCCAGGATCGCGCTCGGGACCGTCGCGGCGGTGGTGGCGGAGCGCGAGGACGGGCCGGAGGAGGTGCGGTTCGTGTTGTTCGGGGCGGAGATGTTCGAGGTCTTCGCCGGCGTCGGACGGGAGCTGGGGCTGACGGGGCAGGAGTGAGGTGCTGACCGGGTGCCCCCATGGTGGCGTGACGGGGCGTCAACACGCCAGAGATATTCGATAACTCGTTCGAGTGAATCCGTGGACTCGCTCGCGGGCGCTCGGTGAGCCGCCGGCCGGGGGAGCGGCTCCAGTGGCGCCGGCGGCTACGGGGCCAGGGCCGTCCAGGGCAGGGTGACCTCGCCCTGCCGCCACCGGCCGCGCGCGTCCACCAGCGGCCAGGCCCCGGCCAGCGCGGTGCAGGCGGCCACCCAGCGCTGCCGGGCGCCGAACGCCCCGTAGGGCGCGGCCGCGGCCCAGGCGCGGTCGAAGTCACGGAGGAACGCGTGCACCGGCCGGCCCGGCACGTTGTGGTGGATCAGTGCCTTCGGCAGCCGTTCGGCCAGGTCGGACGGCCGGTCGAGGCCGCCCAGCCGGGCCGCGAAGGTGACCGTCCTGGGGCCCTCCGGGCCGAGTGCCACCCAGACGTGCCGGCGGCCGATCTCGTCGCAGGTGCCCTCGACCAGCAGCCCGTCCGGGGACAGCCGGGCGCACAGCCGCTCCCAGACCGAGGCCACCTGGGACTCGTCGTACTGGCGCAGCACATTGGCGGCCCTGATCAGCTGAGCGGACCCGCCGCCGTCCAGCGGCACCTCGAAGCCGCCGCGCCGGAAGGTCAGCAGCGGCGGCACCGCGTACGGCAGCGCCGCGGCGACCCGGGCCGGCTCGATCTCGATCCCGACCACCCGGACGTCCGGCCGTACCGTCCGCAGCCGCCCGGACAGCTCGACCGCCGTCCACGGCGCGGCGCCGTACCCGAGGTCGACGGCGGTCGGCGGGCGGTCGGCGGACCGCAGCGCGGGCCCGAGTGTGTGGGCGATCCAGCGGTCCATCCGCCGCAGCCGGTTGGTGTTGGTGGTGCCGCGGGTCACGGTGCCCACCGGCCGCCGGGCCGGTCCGCGGGCGGGCGCGGTCGCGGAATCGAAGGAGGAGGCGGCCATGTCCCTCAGGGTACGGGCCCGGCCACGACCGGACGGCGGGCCCGTCCCGGGGCACGGACACGGGCACCCCGCGACGGGGCCCGGACGGGGCCCGGACCGCGCCCGCGGGCACCGGCTCCCGGCCGCGTCGGCCATCTCGTTCGGCAATCCGGGAATGCCGGTCGCCGATCGCGTGGTTGGCAGACTGGTGGTGATGTGTGCCCGGACGGGGCGGCAGGCCGACGCACGCCCCGGGCGGGTGTCCCGGCCGGGCGGCGCGGGCGGCGGCGCACACACCGACCAGCAGGCAGCAGGCAAGGGCTGCGAGGCGGGCAGCACACGAGGAGGCTTCAGCCAGGTGATCCAGCACCCCGTCCGTTCGGTACGCCGTGCCCAGCCGGCCACGCCCGCGCGCGGCCGGCTCCAGTCGCTCGTCCAGGCCGGCCGGCGCCGCCCGCGCCGGATCGCCATGCTCAGTGTCCACACCTCCCCGCTGCACCAGCCGGGCACGGGCGACGCGGGCGGCATGAACGTCTACATCGTGGAGCTGGCCAAGCGCCTGGCCGCGCTCAACATCGAGGTCGAGGTCTTCACCCGGTCGATCTGCTCGGACGACGAGCCCACCGTGGAGCTGGCCCCGGGCGTGCTGGTGCGGCACGTCACGGCCGGTCCGTACGAGGGCCTGGTCAAGGAGGACCTGCCGGCCCAGCTGTGCGCCTTCACCCACGGGGTGCTGCGCACCGAGGCCGGCCACCGGCCCGGGCACTACGACCTGGTCCACTCGCACTACTGGCTCTCCGGCCAGGTCGGCTGGCTGGCCGCGCAGCGCTGGGGCGTCCCGCTGGTGCACACCATGCACACCATGGCGAAGGTGAAGAACGCGGCGCTGGCCGAGGGCGACACCCCCGAGCCGACGGCCCGGGTGATCGGCGAGACCCAGGTGGTGGAGGCGGCCGACCGGCTGATCGCCAACACCACCGAGGAGGCCGCCGAGCTGGCCCGCTTCTACGCGGCCCGCCCCGACCAGCTGGCCGTGGTCCACCCGGGCGTCAACCTGGATGTCTTCCGCCCCGGCGGCGCGGGCGCCCCGGGGACGGCGGAGGCCCGCCGCGCCGCCCGGGCCCGGCTGGGACTGCCCGCCGACGCGGCGGTGCTGCTCTTCGCCGGCCGGATCCAGCCGCTGAAGGCCCCGGACGTGCTGCTGCGCGCGGTCGCGGTGCTGCTCGAGCGGCGTCCGGAGCTGCGCGAGCGGCTGGTGGTGCCGGTGGTCGGCGGTCCGTCCGGCACCGGCCTGGCCCGTCCGGAGAGCCTGCACAAGCTGGCCGCCCAGCTGGGGATCGGCGACGTGGTGCGCTTCCACCCGCCGGTCGGCCAGGCGATGCTCGCCGAGTGGTACCGGGCCGCGACCGCGCTGGTGATGCCCTCGTACAGCGAGTCCTTCGGGCTGGTCGCGCTGGAGGCGCAGGCCTGCGGCACACCGGTGGTCGCGGCCGCGGTGGGCGGCCTGCCGGTCGCCGTCCGGGACGGTGCGACGGGCACCCTGGTGCACGGCCACGACCCGGCGGACTGGTCGCGGGCGCTGGAGCCGTACGTCGTCGATCCGGAGCTGGTGGTCCGGCGGGGCGCTGCGGCGGCGCGGCACGCGGCCGGGTTCGGCTGGGACACCGCGGCCGCCACCACCGCCGAGGTGTACGCCGGCACCCTGGCCCGCCCGGCCGGTCGGCTGACCGGGGCCCGCAGGCTGCTCGCCTGAGCGGGCCGGGCGCCGGGGCGGGCGACCGGCCGCCCGCCACCGGACCGGGTCCGACCTGCGCTGCTGCGCGCGGCCGTACTCCCGAGTAACGTCAGCCCCATGGCATTCCGCACCAAGGACGAGGCCCTGACCCTCCTGCGCACCGCCCTGGACGAGGCCGGGGTGGCCTGGGAGTCGGCCGCCGCCGACCCGTACACCGTGGTGGCGACCCTCCCGGGCACCCGGAAGCTGAGCACCACGTGTGCGCTGCGGATCGGTGACCACACCCTCTCGGTCAACGCCTTCGTGGTCCGGCGTCCGGACGAGAACCACGAGGCCGTCTACCGCTGGCTGCTGGAGCGCAACACCCGCCTGTACGGCGTGGCGTACGCGGTCGACCGGCTCGGGGACGTCTACCTGGCGGGCCGGCTGCCGCTGGAGGCGCTGACCCCGGACACCGTGGACAGGCTGCTGGGCACGGTGCTGGAGAACGCCGACGAGCCGTTCAACACCCTGCTGGAACTGGGCTTCGCCACCGCGATCCGGCGGGAGTGGGAGTGGCGCACCAAGCGAGGGGAGTCGACCCGCAACCTGGCGGCCTTCGCCCACCTCGCCGGTCCGGTCCCGGACCCCGCCGCGGCGGCGCCCGCCGCCGAGTAGCGGGCCGACCACGGCCGGGCCGGAAGGCTCAGCCGCCCGTTGCGGCCCGCTCCGGCTCGGCGGTCTCCGCCGGGACCACCCGCACCGTTGCCGTCCCCACCGTTCCCGTCCCCACCACGTCGGACTTCGCCAGCGCCGCCCCCGGCCGCCGGCCGAGCAGCACGTACCCGCCCGCGGCGACCGTGCCGAGCACCGCACACGCCCCCCACATCACCCCGCTGCCGGCCCGCTCCAGCAGCACCCCGCCCGCGGCCGGCCCGAGGAACGAGGCGAGCGACCAGGAGAGCGAGTACACGCCCTGGTAGCGCCCCCGCGCCTCGGCCGGCGACAGCTCGGCGACCAGGCCCATCATGGTCGGCGCGTTCAGGATCTCGCCGAGCGTCCAGACCACGACGGTGAAGGCGTAGAACCAGGCCGAGGAGCCGGCCAGCGCGGTCAGTCCGAAGCCCCAGCCGATGAACAGCGCGCTGGCGACGAGCAGTGCCGTCCGGTCCCGGCTCTCCATCCACCGGGTGAGCGGGATCTGGAGCACCACAATGAGCAGGCCGTTGAGGCCGATCACCAGGCCGTACTGGGTGGCGGTGATGCCGGCCCGGCCCATGTCCACGGCCAGCGTGGTGGAGCCCTGCTGGGCGACCAGGGCGAGCAGCAGGTTGAGCACCACCACCGCCATGAAGCGGGCGTCCCGGAAGACCGCGACGAGGCCGATCGCCGGCCGCGCCTTCACGCCGTCCGCGGTCACGGCGGGCGTGTCGGGCCTGGTCTCGGGGATGCGGACGAAGATGACCACCGCGCAGACCACCGTGGAGAGCGCGTCCAGCAGGAAGAGCGTGAGGTAGCCGTGGGTGGCGATCAGGCCGGCCGCCGCCGCGGAGAGGCCGAAGCCGATGTTGATCGCCCAGTAGTTCAGCGCGAAGGCGCGGACCCGGTCCTCGGCGGGCACGATGTCCGCGATGATCGCCGAGGTGGCGGGCCGGGTCGCGTTGTTGCAGAAGCCGACCAGGAAGGCGACCACCGCGATGGCCACCTGGCCGTCGGTGAAGCCGAGCACCGCGGTGAACAGCGCGGTGCCGAGCTGCGCGGCGACCAGCGTCGGCCGCCGTCCGATCCGGTCGCTCAGCACCCCGGCGACGAGCGAGGCGATCGCCGAACCCAGGCCGAACAGCGAGGCGACCAGCCCCGCGTAGGAGGCCGAGTAGCCTCGCTCGGTGGTCAAGTAGAGTGCCAGGAACGTGACCACGAACGCGCCCAGCTTGTTGATCAGGGTGCTGGTCCAGAGCCACCAGAACTGCCGCGGCAGTCCGCTCATGGCTTCGACGACGGCTCTGACCGCACGAGCTGGGACATAAACGGGCATGTGGGGGCTCCCGGGCAGGCGGCCGACCGCCGAGCACTCGGGCAGGACCGCTCGGCGGGCAGGTAAGTGTCACTGATGCGATGCACACCTTACCCGTCGGGGGAGCCGCCCACCAGGGGTTTTATCGGGCTCCACTAAGCTGGGCGCCATGGCTGACACGACGTACCGACTCATCCTGCTCCGTCACGGCGAGAGCGAGTGGAACCAGAAGAACCTGTTCACCGGTTGGGTCGACGTCGACCTCAACGAGAAGGGCGAGAAGGAGGCCGCGCGCGGCGGCGAGCTGCTCGCCGCCGAGGGCTACCTCCCGGACGTCCTGCACACCTCGCTGCTGCGCCGCGCGATCCGCACCTCGCAGATCGCCCTGGACAAGGCCGACCGCCACTGGATCCCGGTCAGCCGCAGCTGGCGCCTGAACGAGCGCCACTACGGCGCGCTCCAGGGCAAGGACAAGGCCCAGACCCTGGCGGAGTTCGGCGAGGAGCAGTTCCAGCTCTGGCGCCGTTCGTACGACACCCCGCCGCCGGTGCTGTCCGACGACTCCGAGTACTCGCAGGCCGGCGACGCCCGTTACGCCGGGATCCCGAGCGAGCTGCGTCCGCGCACCGAGTGCCTCCAGGACGTCGTCGAGCGGATGCTGCCGTACTGGTACGACGCCATCGTCCCGGATCTCACCGCCGGCCGGACGGTGCTGGTCACCGCCCACGGCAACAGCCTGCGCGCGCTGGTCAAGCACCTCGACGGCATCTCCGACGCCGACATCGCGGGCCTGAACATCCCGACCGGCATCCCGCTGGTCTACGAGCTGGACGCCGACTTCAAGCCGACCGTCCCCGGCGGCCGCTACCTCGACCCGGACGCTGCCGCCGCCGCGATCGAGGCGGTCAAGAACCAGGGCAAGAAGTAACCCGGAACGGCCGTCGAGGGCCCCGCTCCCGCTGTCGGGGGGCGGGGCCTTTCGTTGTCAACTCCCCTGTAGTAGCGGGGAGTTCGGCGTGCCGCAAAAGTGGTTCAGACCATTGACGGCCCCGGCGTCGGCTCCTACCGTGTGAGCATCCACCCGGCGCAGGCATGCCAAGCCCCCCCACGCGCGCGTGTCCGCGCTCGGCGCACTCTCCATCCACCCCCACGGAGGAGCACCATGCGCACACGTCATGTCGTCGGAGCCGTGATCGCCGCCCTGTCGGTGCCGGTCGCGGTCGCCCTGCCGGCCCAGTCGCACGGCTACATCAGCACCCCGCCCAGCCGGGCCGCGCTGTGCGCGGCGGGCACCGTGAAGAACTGCGGCGCGATCCAGTGGGAGCCGCAGAGCGTCGAGGGGCCGAAGGGCTTCCCGAGCAGAGGCCCGGCCGACGGCGCGATCTGCGCCGGCGGCAACAGCCGGTTCGCCGAACTGGACGACCCGCGCGGCGGGGCCTGGCCGACCACCGCCGTCTCGGCGGGCCAACGGCTCACCTTCACCTGGAAGTTCACCGCCCGGCACGCCACGACCGGCTTCAAGTACTACCTGACCAGGGCCGGCTACGACGCCACCCAGAAGGTCACCCGGGCGAACCTGGAGCCGACCCCGTTCCTGAACGTCCCCTACAACGGCACGCAGGTGCCCAGCACCCTCAGCCACACCGCGACCCTGCCGAGCGGCCGGACCGGGCACCAGGTGGTCGTCGCGGTCTGGGAGATCGCGGACACCGGCAACGCCTTCTACTCCTGCACCGACGTCAGCTTCTGACGCCGGTCGCTCCGGTGGACCCCGTCGGCGTCCCGGCGGTGAGGAGTCCGGGGCGCACGGCCGTCTCCCACGGCGGCCGCGCGCCCCGGCGCTCCGCGGCGGTACCGGGGACGGGCCCGGCGGAGCGGACGGGCCGGGTGCCTCTCAGTGGCCGCAGCAGCCGCCGTCGACCCCGCCGCACTGGCAGGGTGCGCCGGACTGGCAGCCGCAGCCGCAGCCCGGACCGCAGCCGCATCCGGCGGCGAGGACGGGAAGCAGCCCGGGGGTGGGTGGTTCGACGGTGTCGGGAGCCGATGCCGGGCCGGTCGGGTTTGCCTTCATCGCGCGGACCCCTCCTTCTGACGGGCACGCTTCGGTGCCCACGGCATCGAGTGAAACCGCCGACCGGAGGAGGCGTCAACAGGCGCGCGGTGGTGGGGAGTCCACGCTCGTGTGCTTCCCCACCACCCTCGGCCGGGGTTTACCCGTTCCCGGGGCCGGGCGCCGTCCTGGACGGGCGCCCGGCGGGAGGATGCTCCTATAGACGTCAAGTTGCGGGAGCAAGGTCGGTTTGCGTGATTTGTTCGGTTGGTGTGCTGGTGAGCACGCGGTAGACCTCGCGAGCGACG